>JAQBYJ010000051.1 GCA_027622555.1 Verrucomicrobiota bacterium | reverse complement strand
CTTGCTGCCGAGCATACCATCAACGATGTCCGCTCAGTCTTTTGGAGAAAATGAAAATGATAAGTAGAAAGCGAATATCTGGTGGGATGTTTTAAGCCTTTCAAACCCTGTGGTCTCTGCCACAGGGTTTTGATTGAATATCAAGTTATTGAGTTTCTATCGGTATAAGACTTAGAGCAGTTTAACGATAAGTTGTCGCAACTATTCTGAATTAGGTAGGAGCTGCTTTAGCTGCGAATCGTATTACCATGAGGTTCGCAGCTAAAGCCGCTCCTACCTTCAATTTCTGGACGTTTCATGTTTCAGGAAAATTTCCATTCCGGACAGTTGTCGCACTCCGAGAATTATTCGCGTTATTTCCAATACATCCCGCTAGCCCAATTAATTTTATAATAGGAGCCGCACTGGCGGCTCAATTAGGCTAGCGTTGATTATGTCAGTTCTTTGCCTTTAGACAAAAATTAAAGGCCGATTCCTGTGCAAAGAATGTAATCAATTTCACTGGATTCCTCTCGGATAGCCGAACTGCACCAGCGGATATTTTTATTTCCTTCTGTTTCGGTCTGCCAGCAGCAATCAAAATTCATTTCATTGGTAACCCCGTTAAGGGTTTTAAATGCATTGGCAGTGGACTCAATGTCTTCTTCGTTGCCGCATAGGTCCCAAAAATATTTGTTTAAGACTTCCTGGTTTTCCTTCCCAAGAATGGAACGCGTTTTTTCGTTTATGCGGATGATTTTTCCTTCACCGTCAGTTACTACAAGCATCGCTGAAATTGAATCCAGAACGGCCGGGACCATTTCATCCCGATATTCAGATTCTGATTCAAGTCGCTTGGTTGCATCCTTAAAGACCATTACAGCTCCCTGGACTCCGGTGATTTCATCTACGATAAGCGAGGCTGTTTCATCTACGGGATGAACGTTTCCATCTCGGGCGATCAAAAGTGCTTTGCCTTGCCTGGTGACCGATTCTCCACTTTGAAGCGCCAAATGAACTGGGGTGGGTAAATCTTCGCCGGTATGTGCGTCGCAGGAAGCATATATCTGTGTGTAAATGCGGCCATGTGCCTCTTTTTCTTTCCAGCCTGTTAATCGTTCTGCCGCCTGGTTCATGGTAATGACACGGTAAGAAGAATCGACGGTTATCAATGCTTCGTGCATGCAAGTTACCGTTGTAGAAAGCCAACGCTGGCTTTCCACAATCTTACGATGCATGATGTGCTTGTGCAGAGCAATTTCTACCGCGATCTGTAAATCTCGTTGGTCAAATGGTTTGAGAATATAACCATAAGGTTCCGTGATTTTGGCACGTTGCAGTGTTTGTGGATCCGAATAGGCAGTCAGGTAAACCACCGGGATGCCATCTTGTTCGCGTATGATTTCAGCCGCTTGAATACCATCTACAACTCCGGCCAACATGATGTCCATGAGGACAAGGTCCGGGTCAAGTTCTCGCGCCTTTTCGATCGCATCCTCACCCGTGCTACAAATTCCAATTACATCGTGGCCGAGACTTTTCAGGTAATCTTTAATATCTTCGGCGGTAATGCCTTCGTCTTCAACAATCAGGATTTTAGCTTCTTTCATTATTTAAAGGATTGGAGATATCGTGAGAAGAGAGATCTGAGTTTCTTATATGTAAACTAAGTTTTTTGAAATATTGTTTCAATCTAAATCAATGTTCAAAGGTGAGTTGAAATTGAGCACCCTGTTCGCAGCTGATTTCCAATTGACCACCTAACTGACGGGTGAGTGTTCGGACGATTTTTAGTCCCAAAGTTTCAACCTCGTCTATGTTTAGTTCTTCGCAAAATCCGCAACCATTATCCTCAATGGTGAGAACGAGATTGTCCCCGACCGTTGCGGCATGAATTCGAATAGTACCGCTATCCATGTCCTGGAAGGCATATTTGATGGAGTTAGTGACCAATTCATTAATAATCAGGGCACAGGGAATCGCTTTGGTCAGGCTTAAATAGATGTTTTTGAAATCGACCTGGCTGGAAATGCGTTTTGATCCGAATTCGAAGGTTCGAAACACTTGTTGAAGTAATAGCTTAAGGTAATCGGCAAAATCGATTTCCGAAACGTCTTCCTGTTTATAAAGCTGCTCATGGATGAGGGCGATGGATCGAATGCGATTTTGACTTTCTCGAAGTAAGGGTTCGAGGGCCGCACTTTGAGACTCCCGGCCCTGCATGCGCAAGAGGCTCTGAATTACCTGGAGGTTGTTTTTTACTCTGTGGTGAACTTCACGCAGGAGAATCTGTTTTTCATCTAGTGACCGTTGGATGAAATCTTCATTTTCTTTTTGCCGGGTGATGTCCATTCCAACAATAAAGTATCCCAGCATTTCGCCGAACGCTCCGGTGTGAGGAGTTAACAGAATGTGAAACCACTCTGATAAACCCTGCTCATAGGTACGGTGATGCTCGAAATCTTGAGGATCGCCGCTCAAAACTGCTTTTCGATAATTTTCGAATGCATTTCCAAGGTGGTTTTGCATGGATATTCCAAGAAGATCTTCTTCGCTGCATTGAAAAATCTTCTGGTAGTGTTCATTGGCAAACCGATAACAGTCGTTTTCATCGATATAAGCTATGAATGCGGGTGCAGCATCCATGATCATTCGATTAAACCGTGCGCTTTCACGAACTTGCGATTCGGCCTTTCGGCGTTCTTCGATTTCTACCAGCAGCCGTTCATTGGATTCGATCAGGTTTTTGGTCCTATCTTCCACCAGCTTTTCAAGCTGATCCTTCATTAATTGGAGTTGGAGATTCTTGTTTTCCAAATCCGAATTGTTTTGTTTAAGGCGTTTATGCAGATTGACTTTTTCAATCGCATTTTCAACGGAGCGATTCAGAGCCTCTGGCGTGAGTCCGTTTTTCGATAAATAATCATGGGCGCCGGATTTCAGAGCCATCACCGCATCCGCCTCACTGCCTTGGCGAGTTAGCATGATAATAGGGCAGGTATTATCCCCATACTGTTTTTTGAACAGTCCGAGGAACTCAACCCCATTCATATCTGGGAGGTGCAAGTCCAGAAGGATGCAATCTATGGATTCTTCGGCGTACCGTTTTAATCCGGCATTTCCCGATTCCTCCTCCAGGAAACGTTTATTAAACGCTGTTGGCTGGCCTATGAATTCCCGATACTTTAGCCGATCTGCATCGCTATCCTCAATTATGAGGACAGTGCGGGTCTTTGTATCGGCCTGAGTTACTTCCATAGAGTGAAACTAAATTTAAGTAATGGAACTAATCAACTCCAAGGGACAAAAAAATCAAAACTCCAGATTCAGCTTGTCCTGATCAATGCGGGTTTTCAGATGGTTTTCCGCCGCCTCGACCGAATCAAGAATCACGAATAGCTCCAAATCATCTTTAGAAATATACCCCCATTCGACGAGCGCTTCGAAATTGAAAAGGCGGGTCCAGTAATCTTTTCCATAGAGGACAATGGGTATTACTTTCTTGGCCTTTCCGGTTTGGATCAAAGTCAAGAATTCAAATAATTCGTCCATAGTACCGAAGCCGCCTGGAAACACTACCAACCCCTTTGCTAGATAAAGGAACCAATATTTTCTCACGAAAAAGTAATGGAACTGCAGATTCAGCTCTTTAGGTATATACGGGTTCGCGTGCTGTTCGAAAGGAAGGGAGATATTCATGCCCACCGATTTGGCTCCTGCGTCGAAAGCGCCCCGGTTGGCGGCTTCCATTATGCCCGGTCCTCCTCCAGAGCAGATATGGAGACTTTTCCCGACGGCCAAGCTCTCTGCCCAATCGGCCATTCTTCGGGCTAGCTCACGGCAGTCCGCGTAGTAAACCGATTGTTTAACCGCCATTTTCGCGCACTGTAGTTGAGTCGATTCATCTGGAGAAAGCGATTTTTGGTCACCTAGCTCGGCTTCCAGTTGCGCTAATTCCTTCTGAGCTGATTGAGGATCCTTGGTTCGCGCCGACCCGAAAAAGACCAATGTGTTTTTGACATCGTATTTTCGAAATCGGTACATCGGTTCAAGCAATTCGCATTGAACCCGAATGGTTCTGGCTTGAATGCTGTGGAGGAACTCCGGGTTATCATAAGCCTTAATAGGCCGTTCAATAGACGAATCATTGGAAGGATCCATGGTAAGTTTGGGCAGTGTTGTTCTTGGAAACCCCGACTATGCTGGGAGGGTAATACTCGGATGTAAAGCTGCCAACGGACTTTAGTGCTAGCTACAGACTAGAACAGAGAGATCGCCTGCGCACTTTCGATGATTAGCCAGCCAAAGAGTAGGGTGGCTATCAGCAGAGCCATGCGGCCCCAAACGGTCTTTCGTCTCAAGCGGCGTTCATGCTTATCCAGATTGAGCCTTTTGAATCTGGTTGTTTTCAGAAAAGTTACAAACTGCGGATTTATCAGCTTGGTCCGGACATTGAGTTGCGAAAAACGTACCTGCTTAGGCCGTTTCTGGCGTAGGTAAAATGGCTTTAATACGATATGCAGGATCTTCTTCAATTTCAGTTATCTATCTTGCTTGATAAGCAAAGTTTATTAGGATGAGCTTCATCGTCGGCAAAATTATAAAATGACTACAAAGCCATTTTGAAGGAATATTTACCAACTTACTTCTCGCTGTGAATTTCGAAGAGCATAGCTGCCTGCGTCGTTTCTGTCGTAGGTAAAATGGCTTTAAAAAGATATGCAGGATCGGCTTCAAACTAGGTTTCTTATCTCGCTTGGTAAGTAGGGCATTTATAGGGTGAGTTTTAAGCATCCGCAAAGCCTTAAAGTTCGAACAAGGTCATTTTGAAGGAATCCCCTATGGCCTAGGTGAGGTTACTCTCCATGGCACAATTTTGGTGAAACAGTAATCGGTCCTTTCCTTGTGCAAAAAATCTCCTTTAAACTGCTCTCTAACAAGTCTCACTCACCTATGAATTTTTGTGTTTTGGGGGCCGGAGCCTGGGGAACGGCCATGGCGCTTCACCTTATTCGTCAAGGCCACTCGGTCACTCTCGTTCCGCGTCGGATTGAAATGGCTTTGGCCCTGGCATCCTCTCGCGAGAATACAGATTATCTACCAGGGTTTCACCTTCCGTTGAATTTGCAGGTCGGGTTTGAAGTGAAGCCAGTTCTTATGGAAGCGGATGTAGCCATTCTGGCTTGCCCGAGTAAGGGGCTCCGACCCCTTTGTGAATCGATCGCTCAACACCTCGGCTCCGCGCAAGCGCTCAAATTAATAGTTACCTTGTGCAAGGGACTCGAGGAGGAGACATTCTTACGGCCTGGTCAAGTGGTAGGGGATGCGTTGCCGGAAATAGAGCATGCTGTGTTATCGGGTCCAACCAATGCTGCGGAAGTTGCGGCCGGAAAACCAACTGCTGTCACGCTGGGCTCCAACGGTGTTAATTCCATTATTGAAATGGTTCAGGCTGCCATGAGTGGGGGAACGTTACGCGTATATACTTCCGAAGATATGAAAGGTGTTGAATTAGGTGGTTGCCTCAAAAACATTTATGCAATCGCGGCTGGTTGTGTGGATGGACTGCAATTCGGGGATAACGCCAAAGCTGCGCTGATGACTCGCTCGTTAAACGAGATGATACGCCTGGGGGTTGCATTGGGAGCCGATGCCAAGACATTCTTTGGTTTAAGCGGTTTTGGTGACCTGGTTGCGACCTGTAATGGTTCCTGGAGTCGGAACCGAACGCTTGGCCAAGAACTAGGGGCAGGCAAAACACTCGAAGCGTTGATGTCGGACCGTAAGACGGTCGTCGAGGGGGTGACCGCGACTAAGGTGTTTCACAGCCTGTGTGAACAAAAGGGAATTGAAGCTCCCATTCTAAATCAGGTTTATGCGGTTTTGTATGAAGGTCTGGAGCCTGAACGGGCTTTAAAAACGCTTATGCTTCGTGACCTGAAAGCAGAGTAACAGTTGGTTGATTCCTACAGATTAATAAGATTGCTTAGCCACCGACTCCTACCAGAGTTTTGCCTTCTCGATTTATTCTATAAGAGGTGGGTGGTTATGCAAAGTGATTCTGGAAACAAATGGGTGTATGTGGAGCGTTCCGGTATTCACGGACAAGGAGTCTTTGCAAAGCGCGACATTCCCAATGGTAAACGTATCATGGAATACCTCGGTGAACGGATATCAAAAAATGAATCCTATCGTCGTGGGACAGCGCAAATGGAAAAAGCTTCTCATGACAATACGCTCGGATCGGTCTATATTTTTAATCTCAATGATAAATGGGACATTGACGGAAATGTGGCCAAAAACATTGCAAAATTCGCGAACCACAGTTGTGACCAGAATTGTGAAGCTTACGAGACGGATGGTCGCATTTTTTATGAGACCTGCAAGCCCGTCAAAACAGGGGAAGAAATACTAATCGATTACGGTTACCTGCTTGAGTATTTTGCCGATCACCCGTGTCGGTGTGGAGCTGGGAATTGTGTTGGATTTATTGTCGCTGAAAACGAACGAGCTAAACTGAAGAAAATGCGCAGTCGTAAAATGGCGAATTTTATAGTGAGAAACCGGATAAAGGTTGAAAAAGATTTGTCTGATGAACTGGAGGAACTGTTGGTAGAATAAAATGCGTGTGGTCATTCAGCGTGTTTCCCGGGCTAGCGTTCGAGTAGAAGGAAGCTTGGCAGGTTCTATCGAAACAGGTTTGGTCGTCCTGCTTGGCATTGATCGCGAAGACACCGAGGAAGATCTCATTTGGATGACTAACAAAATCCCTCAGCTTCGTGTCTTTGAAGATGAGGATGGTAAGATAAATTTAGACATTCTTCAGGCGCTAGGAGGTATGGCGGTTGTCAGCCAATTCACGCTTTTCGGTAATGTAAGGAAAGGGAATCGTCCCTCGTTTAATCGTTCTGCTGATCCGGAGCAGGCTATTCCACTCTATGAATCCTTTATCTCACGGATGGAAGATAAACTGGGAAAACCGGTAGTTACCGGACAGTTTGGCGCGATGATGGAAGTTGAGTTGACCAATTATGGTCCGGTTACCCTGGTAATCGATTCAAAGGATAAACGGTTTTAGGCGCGTTCCGGTTTTATTCTTCAGATTTACGCCCATGGACGAATCGAAAGTTATTCCAAATGTATTTTTTAACCGTCCGGTGCTCGAAATATGCCCTGAACTATTGGGACATTATTTGGTGATTAGGCTCGCGGAAAAAGTGGTGCGTGTAGAAATCACTGAAGTCGAAGCCTATGATGGTCCGATGGATTTAGCCTGCCATGCCTCAAAGGGACGTACGGCCCGGACTGAAGTGCTTTATGGACCAGCAGGAACCTGGTATGTGTACCTTTGTTATGGGGTTCACTGGCTTCTTAATATAGTAACCGGTCCCGTAGATTATCCTTCCGCCGTCCTTATTCGCGGGGTGGGGGATTGGAAAGGCCCTGGTATTCTTACCCGGATGCTCGGAATTGATAAGCGATTTAACAGGCAGTCTGCCAAGCCGGAAAACGGACTTTGGTTTGAGTTTAACAGCGAGCGATCCCGTTATTACGAGTATGAAACGAGTTCCCGAATTGGAGTGGGATATGCGGGAGAATGGGCAGCTAAGCCTTATAGGTTTTTCAAAAGAGGCTATACTCGGCGGAAGTAATTTCTTGAGAAACTTGTTCAGTGTCTCATTGGTAGATCTATGCCCTTCAAGTTAACCAGACAAGAGAAGCGCGCTTTGAGCATTCTGACCCTTGTGCTCCTTATCTGCCTGATAGGAGTTCTGGTATATTAGGTATCTTAATCATTGGAAGTCGCAAACTTCCTGAAATTGGTAGGGTTTGATCGCCGAACGAGCCGTTTTCGATTCGGCGGTTTACGGCGAAACCACCCTACCTAATTCAGCGACTTTTTTAATAAAAATGCTTAAGGATTCCGATTAAACCGGTAGGTCGAACTGCGCCTAAATAAAGGGCAGGTGTTCAAACTTCCGGCCCAGGACTGGTTCACTGTCACACTCCAACCATTTGTCGAGGACAGTGGAGTAGACCCGTCGAAAGTCCGTAGAAAACTTGAGGTCCTTATTGTTGGTCAGATTTAGGTCCGGTGCTTTTCCGACCATCTGGTTCTTCAATTGGCTTCCCATAATAAAGAGAGGTGCGGCTGTGCCGTGATCAGTTCCACCACTTTGGTTTTCACTTGGGCGGCGACCAAATTCAGAAAATGTCATTGTCAGTACCTGATCAGACAAACCCCGTTCCGTTAGATCATTTTGAAAAGCTGCCAGACTTGAAGACAGTTCTTGTAGTAATCGTTGGTGAGCGCCGGCTTGCCCTTGGTGGGTATCGAATCCTCCTAAAGTCACAAAATATAAGCGCGTTGGTAATCCTGAGCTTATCAGGGAAGCCACGTTTTTAAGTGAGGCAGCCAAACGATTTCCAGGGTATTTTGCGCTCGAAGAGAATTGTGTGAATAGCTTTTGGATACGTTTCTCTGTGATAAGGGTATCCATCATGGTTTGCTTCAGAAAACTCGAATTGTCTGGAGCGGATGAAGGACCAACCATCTTATCCAGCAAACCGGAGTCGCCACGATTTACTCTACCGGGACCTTTGTTAATGCTGAAGAGATTGTGCGGGACTTCCCCCTGAACAGAAAGTGGCAATTCGTTTCCAAACGTGATTGCTTCTGGATCACCCAACGAGGGTGCACCGCTGCAACTGTTATCAAGATAGCGACCCAGCCAGCCGGAGTCCCCAAAATCATTCGCATCGGTGGCACCTTCCCAGATCTCGGTTGAACGGAAATGGCTCCTGTTCGGATTTGGGTAGCCGACGTTTTGAACGATGGAAAGTTTACCTTCTTTATACAGCTGACTTAATTCCTCGCAACTGGGGTGGAGACCCAGTTGATCTGTCAGCGAAATAGCTTCACTCTTCTTGATCCCCAAGGTGGGGCGGAGTCGGTAATAGTTGGAGTCTTCGTAGGGAATCAGGGTGTTGAGTCCATCATTACCTCCAGCGAGTTGGACCAGAACCAATATTTTTCGATCTGCTTCGGGCGTTGCAGCACCGGCTGCCAAGGAATCGCTGAGGAAGCCCGGGACAAATTGACTGAAGGCCAATAAGCCTGCTCCTTTGGCGGAGGTGCTTATGAATTCTCTACGGGTTGCTGGGAAATTTAGAATTTCGTTTTTCATGACAGTGTTCGATCAAGCGAGTTGATATTCGGGGGATTGAAGCAAGGTGATAGCCACAGAACGTGTAGCTGGGAGCGGATTATTTTTATTTTTGATTAGGAACTGAAGCATTGATTTCTCAACTTTTGGCTCCAAGGGATTTACGAGCCAGGCATTCGCAAAATGAGTGAGTCTTTCTTTAGGTGGTAAACTGGCCCATTCATCTCCTTTTTCTTTGCTTACAAAGAATTGATTTTTGCCACTTGCTTTAGCCGTTTCGAGTGCGCGCTCCTCATCGCCATTTAATCTTCTAGTAGTTGGAGTACTGAATAAACCTTCAACGATTTGTCGTCTCTGAATTAAGGTGGCACTATTAATCCAGTGTTTACCTCCGACCCATCCGCGAACGTTGGGTGGATTGAGGTAGCTCTGGCCCATGCTTCGCATTGCCGGTAGCAAGGATCTTGGTAGCGGTGCCAAGTCAAGTTCGAGGTCTTGGAGGAGTCCGATAAAAAATTCGAAGGGGCTTTTTATTTTGTTACCTTGAAATTGGGATTGGTAGAATATTTGAGATGAAAAGAATGTTGATGCCAGCCATGACAGATCGAAATCGTTTGCCGCCCAACCGTCTCCCAACGGTTTGAGGAATTCATCTGGAATGATTTCGTCACTTAAATAATGTTTGCACAGTTCTCTGGGAATGAAAAGTCGGGCTGCCTCTTGCTCGAGAGCGAGATCAACAATGTCGTCTCCCCTCCAGTTGCCTGTTTTTCCGAAGACTGTTTTCTTTCCTGATTCGTGCTGGTTTTGTAGAAAGCGGAATTGGCCGTCGATCTGCCGGTATCCGGTAAATGCTTTGGCGGCTTCCTTGATATCATCTTCGGTGTAATTTCCTTCACCGAGCATAAACAGTTCAAAGAGCTCCCGCGCAAAATTTTCGTTCGCCTTGCCTTTCTTGTTTTGTTGAAGATCCAGAAAAGTGATCATGGCAGGGTTTTTAGTAACCGCTTTGGCCATCGTTCCAAAATCCTTGAACGAGTTGCTGCGAAGCATCAGCTGATATTGATAGAGTAAAGCGGGGTTTTTTACCTTTTGCGCAGTAACCACGAATACATTTTCCCAGAATAAACCCCATTTTTCGAATGCTGAGTTCTTGGGGTCAGTCGCGTGGTCCAGCCAATTGACGTTTAGGTCAACGATCAATTCGCGGTTCTTCTTTTGTTGGGCCTGCCTCAATTTCCGTCGTTCCGGTTCGCTCAATCCTTCCTGGCGTTTCCGCATATCCTTATAACTTTCAATGACTTCTTTTAAATCGTTTGGCGCAGGTACAATTGAGGCATTCGCGAACGATTTCTTAATGGTCGCCTCTAAGCCTGCTTCCAAGCTCTTCTCAATTTCAGTTGGCCTGGCGGAAAATCCGATCCGAATCAGGAGGTGCTTGGCATTGCGCTCGTTCCAAGCGCTTGACTTTAATGGCTTCCAGGCGTCCTTGGGGGTAATGTTATCAATTTTTAGGGTATTCATAATTGGGTGTTTCTATAACGGCTTTAATCGTCGGAAGGTTTCAAAGTGAGTCAACTTAATCATTCCCGAAAGGTTTTGTAAATCCTTGTTACTCGTTGGGAAATGGAGGAAAAACACTCCCATGGAATTGAATTTCCCCAATTGCTGAACTCATAAATCGAAATATGTTCCTTCTCCTGTGATCCAATAAAAGTGGCAGTATCCCCTTCAAGGGGGGCTTCCGGGAGATCCGTAACATCAATGATCAACTGGTCCATGGTTACCCGGCCAAGGACTTTGCATCGTTTTCCTGAGACCAGAACTTCCGCGCGTGTGGTAAATGGCATCGGAATTCCGTCCGCGTATCCTGCGGTCAAAACGGCTAAGGTCGTTGGTCGAGATAAGATCGTTAATCGATTATAACTGATGGTGCTTCCCTCGGGCAACTTTTTCACCAGAGCCACCCGCGCATGGAAACTCAATACCGGCTCAGTAGTTACTTTAGCGAATAAGGTATCCGGATAGGGGGCCGCTCCAAACTGAAGAAGACCCACCCGGACCGCGTTGAACGGACTGGTTCTATTAAAACTCGCCAGGCTTGCGCTATTGTCTGCGTGGATCAAACAACCGGACAGATCGAATTGCTTCTCCAAAATCTTCAGCGTACTTAGAAAACGGCTTCGTTGTAGTTCGGTAAATTCCAGGTTGGTCGGTGCGCAACTAAAGTGAGTAAACACGCCATCAATCTTTAGGTGCTTCGCTTGTTTTAAGGCGTCGAATAATGCTTGAGCGTCTTCATACCAGACGCCAAGACGACCCATACCTGTGTCTATTTTTAAATGAACTTTCAGGGTGGTATCACGTTCTTCAGCCTTTTGGTTCCAGCGTTCAACTTCCCTAAGCGTAGACAAGGTTGGTATCAGATTATGGGTAAAAAGAAATTCATCCTCTTGTGGTAGCACCGATGAAAGGATCAAAATGGGCCAACCCGATCCAATTTCTCGCAGGCGTGTTGCTTCGGCAACGTTGGCCACCGCAAACATGTCGGCCCCACACTGCATGAGCCGGGTGGCTGTTTGAGCGAGTCCGTGTCCATAGGCATCTGCTTTTACAACAGCGAGGTAGCGAATGTGGTTTGGGAGTGCGGCCCGAATCTTATACAGATTTCGCTCCAGAGCCGCGAGATCAATCTCTGCCCAGCAGCGGGCAGGATATTGAGGGAAGGATGTCATATTATTAGCGGTGTCTTTCCGGGACCCATTTTTTGAAAGTGGTTGTGGAAGTTTGGAACACGGTCGGTTGTTCCCTCGGTTCCAGAAGTTGAATAAATTGAGCTGATGTTGCCAGTGGTTCGAGATCGTAGTTTATCAATCTTGAATGGGGCGGTTGTCCAGGAGAGTGGATCCGCTGTTGAACAAAATACTGATCCTGTTGCAGGGATGCTACGTCGGCCAGGTCAATGATTTCGATTGGAGAAAACTGTCCAACTTGATCCGAAAAACAAACATTCCAGGACTCTTTTCGGAAGTCTGAGAAAACGGCAACCGCTTCTTCGTTTGATTCAGTCTCGCGAATCAAACAAACCGCAGCTTCAAGGCTTTTGAAGGAGAATAACGAGGGCGGTTGCTTCTCCAGGCTGATCCATGTCCGCAGTGCCATGGCGTTAATTCGGATTCCCAGTGTCGAGCCCGGGCCTTCACAATATGCTAAGCCTGCAAGTTGACTTAACGAAAGTCCGCTTTCATTAAGAACCTCCTTAACGGCCTGAAACAGGGTAGCTCCGGTTTCGCCAGATTTGTTTCGATAGGCCAGCCAGCCTGTTTCTGCCAATATACCTACTCGGGCACCCGGGCAACTGCAGTCAGTCACCAGGAGTGGATAAACTATCTTGTTTTGTTCAGTCACTTCGGGAATCGATTTGAGCAAATGGCCCCAAATAAAAGGAATCAACGCCAAAGCTTAGGCTATTTTCATTATGCGTGTAAGGTCTATTTAGGCATTGACCCGGACATTTAGGAAATAATCATAAAGCGCTTTTTTATCCATCGCCAACCGCAGATATTTATTGTGAGTATTCAAGTAGAAGAAGTCAGTGAATCCCGGAAAAAAGTCACCGTAGTGATTGAAGCCGCCGAGATCGCAAATGAACAAAAGAAGCTGATTAATCAGTTTTCCCAACAGGTTCGTATTCCCGGTTTTCGACCTGGCAAAGCTCCTGCAGCGATGATCCTTCAGAAATACAAAAAGGATGTTGCCGATGAATTAAAGAAGAAGCTGGTATCAGGTGCTTACGATCAGGTCACTAAGGAGGAAAGCTTCAAAATTTACAATGTCGTCGATCTTGTTGAAGGGGATATTGAAGTAGGAAAGGATGCTTCTATTGAATTTACAGTGGATGTTGATCCGAACATTGAACTTCCCAAATACAAGGGTGTTGCTGTCACTGTGCCCGAAGTTTTGGTGACCGAGGAAGAGATTGATGAAACCATCTTTACCCTACGATCTCAACGAGCTGACTTTGTTGAAAAAGAAGAACCGGCTGAAGCATCTGACTATGTTCAACTGGGCTACGAAGGTTTCTTAGACGACAAACCTCTTGCTGAGACGATTACTGACCAACCACTGTTTTCGAAACAAAATTCGACCTGGGAAGAAGCAGGTACGGACAGGGCCGATTTTCCTGGTTTAGCTAAAGAGCTCGTTGGATTGAAAAAGGGAGATGAAAAAGAGATCACTGTAGATTTTCCCGCGGATTTCCATATGGAAGCGCTTCAAGGGAAATCTGTTCTTTATAAGATTTCAATCTCCGAGGTTCGTGCGAAAAAACTGCCTGAAATGGATGAAGCGTTTTTTAAGGCTATGGGCGTTGAGTCCGAGGAGCAGCTTCGTGAAAAAATGAAAGCCGATCTAAATAGTCGCAAACAGTCTGAGTCCAATCAGATCAAGCGAGAGCAAATCATGAATTTCCTCGCCGATAAAACAGAGATCGCATTGCCGCAATCGGCCATCGATGGAGAGTCAGGCCGCATCCTCCAGGGAATGCTTCGGCAGCAAGCTCAAGCCGCTGCTGCGCAGGATAATCCTGATGGGGCATTGGCTGAAATGCGGGAAGAGGCAGACAAGCAAGCCCGGCGTCGTGTGAAGATCAATTTGATCCTGAATAAAGTAGCTGAGCTTGAGGAAATCAAACCGGAAGACCGGGATTTTCAAACCATTATCTTTCAAGAAGCTATGTACACTCAGCAAAAACCAGAGCAAATTGCTAAAGATTTAAGAAAAGATCAGGGCCGCTTGCGTTCCATGCATGAGTCCATACTGATTAACAAGACCCTTGATTTCTTGGTGGAACAATCTACCGTCTCGGAAAAAATCGATTTAACTTAGAGGAGAATTATTTAGTGAGTTTTTACGTCCCAAATGTCATTGAAAATACAGGACGCGGAGAGCGCAGCATGGACATCTATAGTCGCTTGCTCAAAGACCGCATTGTATTTATCGGTACACCCATTGATGATATCATCGCCAATTTGGTAATTGCCCAACTCCTCTTCCTGGAAATGGAAGATCCCAAAAAAGATATCAATTTGTATATCAACTCCCCCGGAGGAGTAGTGACTGGTGGTATGGCGATATATGATACCATGAACCTTCTCAGCTGTGATGTGGTAACCTACTGTGTCGGAATGGCGGCGAGTATGGCTACGGTTCTTTTAGCGGCCGGTACCCCTGGTAAACGATTTGCGCTTCCTAACAGCCGGGTGATGATTCACCAACCTTCTGGTGGTGCTGGTGGCCAAACATCAGACATCACCATCGCTGCTCGTGAGATCAATCGCTGGAAGCATACCTTGAATAAGGTTATTTCACAACACACCGGACAATCCGAAGCCCAAGTTGAGAAGGACACAGACCGCGATTATTATATGACCGCTGAAGAAGCGAAAACGTACGGTATTGTAGACAATGTAATTGCTGCACGCGAAATTGCTTCAAAAGCAAAAGTTTCCTAAATATTTATGGCTAAATCCACCAAACTGACTTTCTGCTCGTTTTGCGGAAAATCTCAGAATGAAGTCCGCAAAATGATTGCGGGACCGGGTGGTGTTTATATTTGTGACTCCTGCGTCAATGTTTGTAAGACGGTTATTGATCGAGAAGTTAAAGCCTCGCAACCTCAGGAAGAAGCTCCGTTCAAGCTGCTTAAACCCACCCAGATTTGTGCTGAACTCGATCAGCATGTTATTGGTCAGGTGCACGCCAAGAAAGTTCTCTCTGTTGCGGTTTACAATCACTACAAACGTTTGATGTATCGTACGAAGTCTCACGATCAGAAGATCGATCAATCGTTGATTGATGTAGAGATTGAGAAGAGTAATATTCTGATGATCGGCCCGACAGGTAGTGGTAAGACCTACCTGGCTCGAACGCTGGCCAAGTTGCTTGATGTTCCTTTTGCTATCGCTGATGCCACCACATTAACTGAAGCCGGTTATGTCGGAGAAGACGTCGAGAATATTGTGCTTAGGCTTCTTCAATCAGCCAACTATGACGTGAAAAAGGCGGAGTGCGGAATCATCTATGTTGATGAGATCGACAAGATTGGACGCAAGACGGATAATGTGTCGATAACACGGGACGTATCCGGAGAAGGTGTTCAGCAAGCCCTACTTAAAATTTTGGAAGGAACTGTTTGTAATGTGCCACCGCAGGGAGGTCGAAAGCACCCGAATCAAGAATACGTTCAGGTAAACACTGAGAACATTTTATTTATTTGCGGTGGCGCGTATGTAGGTCTTGAGGAGATCATCAACAAACGAGTCGGGCAGCGTTACCTGGGCTACAATCAATCTAAAAAAGTCGAAGATGAGGTTCAATCGGCCGAGAGTGTTGTCAGGAATATTGAACCGGAGGACCTGGTTAAGTTTGGTATGATTCCGGAGTTTATTGGTCGTCTCCCCATAACGACCGTGTTGGAAGAACTTTCTTCGGAAGATCTTCAACGTATTTTGATAGAAACTAAGAATGCCTTGACCAAGCAGTATGAAAAACTGTTTGCGCTGGATGGTGTAGGACTGCGTTTTAGTCCGGATTCTTTGAAAGCAATTGCTGAGCAAGCCAAAAAGCTGAAAACAGGTGCCCGTGCTTTGCGTTCGATCATGGAAAAAATCATGCTCGAAGTTATGTTTGAACTCCCTCTCTACACCGATGTTGAAGAGGTCGTAATCACCAAGGGTGTCGTCGAGGGAATCCGATCACCACAGCTCAAGCGATTCGCCATAAAGGAGGAGGTTCCTAGTGAAAAGGCACCTGCTTCTCCAGCTTCTGAAACCGAACCGCAAGACGCGGCCTAAAGTCACCGGAAGATTCCCATCGCTACGGCCCCATCGGCAGAGCCTTATACATAGCTTGACTGATTTGGAATATGGGTTGACCGGATGCAGGAGCGAAGGATGGTACTGGTCACGGTTGTCAAGAGTACCAGGGTTTTAAAACAAAATCATGGTGTTGGGTTTGTCGCCCACGACTAATTTGTGTATGAAGATCAGGCGTATTGCCTGACGAATTCCAATTATTCTACACAATTCCCCGGTCACCGGCTTTCAACGTTTTGATCCAGGCCACCAATAATTTTACGCAAGCTTCAACGTCTTCCAGATCCACTATTTCACTGGGTGTATGCATGTAACGGAGAGCTAATCCGATAGTTCCAGTGGCCACACCTGGGCCAGCAACTTGGATAGAACGCGAGTCGTTGGAAATGATACCTCGTTCGGCTTCGAGTTGGTAAGGAATGTTCTCAGCTTCTGCTACTTCGATGAGGCTTTCGGTTACAAGGGGGTTGAGTTGGGGACCGCGGGTTATGATTACACCGCCTCCCAGTTTGAATGAACCAAACCGTTTGTTGTCAGCGTCGGGAAAATCCGTCGCGTGCCCCACATCGATGGCTATGCCATAGTCAGGTGCAACCGCATGCGTTGAGGTCATGGCACCGCGGACTCCAATTTCTTCCTGAGCGGTTCCTACTGCTACCACCTTGGCGGCCAGACTAGGATCTCCTGCCAGGCGTCGGAGTGTTTCTCCGGCAATGTAAGCTCCTGTTTTGTTATCAAACGCACGGGCGGTTCCAATAGATCCGTTTATTAATTCAAACTCATGATCGTAAGTAGCGGTATCGCCTATTCGAACCAGTTTCTCCGCTTCTTCTTTTGAGGATACTCCCAGATCAATCCACATGCCATAGATTTGCGGCACTTTTTCTCGTTCGCTTGTATCCATCAGATGAATGGCGCGTTTTCCGGTTACCCCGGTCACGATTCCATTTTTGGTATTAATTCGGACCCGTCGTCCGGAAATCATGATGCGATCATGCCCGCCAATGGTGTCGAAAAACAAGAACCCGCGGTCGTCGATGTATTTGATGATGAATCCGAGCTCGTCAAGATGACCGGCCAGAAGCACGCATGGGTCACCACCTGGATTCAAAGTTGCGATTCGATTTCCCAGTACGTCCTTTTCATAACTGTCTGCTTTAGGTGCAACAAATGCGTCAAAAACCGCTTGTGCTTCAGCTTCCTGGCCGGAGGGAGATCGACTGGCGAGCAGTTGATATAGAAAGTCGGGTACTTGATATTCACTATTAGGCATAGGGAGGAGTGTGGAGTTGGATTGCTTCAGCTCAAGTACTGAGTTCCAGGAATTGTAGGAGGGGGTTAATCCCCCTATTCCTTTTCGGCCTTATAACAATCGGGGGATAAACCCCCTCCTACAATTAAAATTCTGTTGCATGTGTATTTAATCAGCTTAGCCATTTCGTAGTGATTATTTATCCTGCTATCGATATCCGGAATGGACGCGCGGTTCGTCTGCTTCAGGGCAAAGCTGAACAAGAGACCGTCTATTACGATCGTCCAGTGGATGCTGCAAAAGTCTGGATCGAGTCCGGCACAAGATGGATGCATATGGTCGATCTTGACGGTGCGTTCACGGGCACATCGAGCAATCTCGCGCATGTTGCTGAAGTAGCTGCTCTGGGGCTGAAAGTTCAGCTTGGTGGAGGTCTCCGCGATTTTGATTCGGTTCGTGCCGCCTTCGATGCAGGAGTATCGCGGGCGGTTATTGGCACCCGGGCATGTGCTGATCCTGAGTTCGTCGAACAATTGGTTCAGGAATTTGGAGATAAAATCGCCGTAGGCATCGACGCCAAAGACGGCCTCGTAGCTATCAAAGGTTGGGTGGACACCTCCGACGTCACAGCCCTGGGATTAGCCAAAAAAGTATCGGACTTCGGCGTACGAACGATCATTTACACCGACATCAGTACAGACGGTATGATGACGGGTCCCAATCTGGAAGCCCAGGAGGAGATGCTAAATAATTGCTCCGCCAATATCATAGCCAGTGGGGGTGTATCGCGCATGGAAGATCTAGCAAGTCTCGCCGAATTGGGCAGCCGTTATTCGAACCTCGATGGGGTTATTACCGGCAAGGCCATATACGAAGGTGCGATCAATTTGACCGAAGCTTTGTCAAAATATCCTCAAGCCTGGTAAATAGTTCGTCTGAGCTTGATCGATTGTGTGAGAGTCCTAGGATTTGTCGCCATGATCTCACGCATCTGCCTGTGCTTTGGCCTTCTGGTTTCCTGTTTTCTGATAACTGCTTGTGGTAAGCGCGAAAAGGCCGTCGATGCTGGGGTTCGAGACCAAATTTTCCATATAGCAAATGGAGCAGAACCACAGACGCTCGATCCTCATTTGGTGAGTGGTGTCCCTGAAATCCGCATTCTCGAAAACCTATTCGAAGGATTGGTCGATATTGACCCTCAGACGCTAAAACCAATTCCCGGTTCGGCAGAACGTTGGGAAATCTCTGACGATGGAAAGACCTATACTTTTTTTCTTCGCAAGAACTTGAAGTGGTCCAATGGCGAACAGATGACCGCCCATGATTTTTACTACAGTTTGAAGCGGGTCCTTTCGCCTAAATTGGGGACGCCCTACATTCAGCAATTCAAGGGAATTACCAATGCCATTGAATACAACAAAGGTGAGGAAACAGATTTTTCAGAAGTTGGAGCGAAAGTTGTAGATGATTTTACCTTTCAACTCTTTTTGGATGCGCCGAATCCCGTACTCCTTTATTATATGGAATACCCCATTTTTTACCCGGTTCAGAAGGCAAATATTGAGCGTTTTGGTGAGATAGATGAACGGGGCACGAGTTGGTTTACCTCCGAAAACATGGTTAACAATGGTCCGTTTATTATTAAAGAATGGATTACTAATACTCACATCCTGTTGGAGCCAAATCCGTATTATTGGGATCGAGAAGCAGTCCGACTGAACAAGGCTTATTTTTACGCGATTGAGAGTTTTGATACCGCTTATCGTGCCTATCAAAATGGTCAGGTTCACGTAGCTCCTGATTTACCTCAACACGTAATTCATGAATTGGAGCAAAAACGACCAGCTGATTACAGAAGCAATCTCTATTTGGGAACCTATCACTATATTTTTAATACCAAGAAACCACCTCTCGATGATCCGCTGGTTCGGTTGGCTCTCGCGATGACGATTGATCGAAAAGCAATTGTGGAGCAAGTGTCGCAAGGTGGAGAGCAGCCTGCGTTTTCCTTTGTGCCTCCTGGCGCGAATGGTTACATTCCCGCATACAAGGTTGAAGAAAATATTGAGAAAGCGCGTCAACTCTTTGCCGAAGCTGGTTATCCAGGGGGAAAAGATTTTCCATCGTTAAGCATTTTATATAATACAGCTGATAACCACCGCCGTATCGCTGAGTCCATTCATCAAATGTGGAACAAAGCGTTAGGCATAGACGTGGAGCTGGTGAACATGGAATGGAAGGTTTATTTGGACGCAAAAGATGAAGGCGATTTTCAAATTGCCCGACAGGGATGGGTTGGAGGTATTGACTACGCAAGCTATCTGGACCTCTTTTCCGACTACTCCGGCAACAATGATTCCGGGTGGTCAAATCCGGAATTTGAAGACCTGTATCTAAAGTCGTTTTCAATGATGGATCCCGAGTTGAGAATGAAAACCATCCAACAGGCTGAAGAGATCATGTTAAAGGGAATGCCGGCTGCACCCATTTACCATTATACGAGTAATTATATGGTAGATACGCGGGTTAAAAATTGGTACGACAACGCGGTCGATCAAAGGTCTCTCAAGGACGTTTATTTGGAGGAATGATTAATTTTAAAACTTTGAAATCAGTTGTTCTTCGACTGAGTCTTTGTCTGGCAGGGTTGACAGTTTTCATCGCTTGCAAGCCGCGAGAAACGGCTGTGGAAGCAGGTGTAAGAGATCAGGTCCTTCACATTGCTAGTGGTGCAGAACCTCAATCGCTCGATCCCCATATTGTTACCGGGACTGTTGAGATGAGAATTCTCCAAAACCTGTTTGAGGGACTCGTTGCCATGGATCCCGTCAGTCTGAAAATGGTTCCTGCTGCCGCTGAAAGTTGGAATATCAGTGAGGATGGGAAAACCTACACGTTTCATTTACGGAAGAATCTTAAATGGTCCAATGGGGATAGAGTAACCGCTTTTGATTTTCATTATGCCATGCGGCGGGTTCTTTCACCCAAACTGGGCAATACCTACATCGAGTATTTCTTTCAAACAGTCACGAACGCTATTGCTTATAACAGTGGGGAGATAACTGACTTTGGCGAAGTGGGATTCAGTTCGCCTAATGATTTTACCTTTGAAATTCATTTGGATCATCCTAATCCCGTCCTCCTCAACTATTTGGATCAACCTAGTTTTTATCCAATGCATAAACATACGGTTGAAGCGCACGGAGACTATGACGAACGAGGCACTGCCTGGATGAGACCGGAAAACTTTGTCGGCAATGGTGCATTCCAACTTACCAAGTGGGGCGTTAACACAGTGGTTTCCATGGAGCCCAATCCCCATTACTGGGATCGTGATACGGTTCGATTGAACCAGGTACATTTTCATCCTATCGAGAATACTGAAACACAGTACCGCGCCTATGAAAGTGGTCAGGTGCACGTCGCGCTTCACATTCCATTGCACGTAATCATGCAGCTCGAGAAAACGCTGCCACCCGATTATCACAACCACATGATCTTCGCCATTTACTTCTATGTCTTCAATGTGAACAAGCCACCCTTGGACGATCCGCGGATCAGAAAGGCTCTGAGTATGGCGATTAATAGAAAAGACATTGTTGAGAAAGTGACACAAGGTGGAGAGCAGGTTGCGTTTTCCTACGTGCCACCGAAGGCCAACAATTATGTTCCAACTGCTTCAGTGTCAGAAGATTTGGATGAAGCACGTCGATTGTTAGCCGAAGCTGGCTATCCTGGAGGTGAGGGACTTCCGACATTGGAACTCATCTACAACACGGCTGATAATCATAAGAAAATTGCAGAGGCAATTCAGCAGATGTGGAAATCTGAATTGGGTGTGAATATTGAACTCATCAATATGGAGTGGAAGGTGTTTCTGGATACCAGGTCTTCCGGTGACTTTCAAATTGCAAGATCTGGCTGGGGATCGGATACCGACTACGGCGGTTATATGAGTCTCTTTACCAGTGACTCAGGAAACAACCCAACCGGGTGGTCGAACAGAATTTTTGATCAGCTTTATCAACTGTCTACCGTTGCCATTGAACCTTCGGAACGGATGAAAATTATTCAGGAAGCTGAGGCTATATTGCTCGATGAGCTTCCTGTCATGCCGATCTATTTTTACACACGAAATTATCTGGTAGATCCAAGGTTGAAAAATTGGCCCGATACTCCAACGGATATGCGTGAGTTGAAGTATATGTATTTCGAGGAGTGAGTTATGTTTAAAATAATTCCGCTATTTTAGGGTAGGGCCATAGCCTCCGGCTATGCCGACATCAGGGCAGGTCCGGCGGTACTACCATGGCGCAACCCTACCTTTCGAGCAAGTATTGTAAAAGCAACTGCCTATAAAATCAGTACGCCAATCCCAATTCCTCCGCGATCTCTTCCAGTGGATAGGTCACCATCTCTGATAGAGTAGGGTGGTACCAAGGTGCATTCAAGAGGTCGACTACGCTTGCCTTCAAACTGATGGCCACCGAAAACGCATGAATCAATTCGCCTGCATCTTTACCCACGATTTCTGCTCCAAGAATTTTCCCGCTTCGGTCTGCGAATAGCCGAACAAAACCATGCTTGGCTTCCATTAGGATGGATTTTCCATGATCGTCCCACGGATAATCAGCACTTACAAAGTCAATTCCTTCAGCTTTCAACATGGCCTCATTTTTCCCAGCCACAGCTATCTGTGGATCAGTAAATATAACACCGAGAAAATCCCAGTCAGAAGGTTCGCGCACTTTTCTTCCAGTTGCATGTTTGGCCGCAGCCTCACCTTGGATAATTGCGACATGGACAATCTCCACCGGACCAGCGACATCACCTGCCGCATACACATTCGGGTTATCGGTTTGGTTGAATGGACCTGTCTTGATGTGACCCGTTTTCCGCAAGCTTACGCCGACTGCTTCCAGATTTAGGTTTTTTGTGTTCGGAACACGGCCTAATGCGTTGAACAGGTGTCGGGCAGTTCTGGTAATGACCTCTCCGTTCTGCTCAAACGTAACTTCAAACCCTTCATCCGATTTGCAGATCGATTGGATAGACGTTCCTGTATATAGTTCAATGCCTTCGTTACGAAACACTTTCTCAATAACGGTTGAAGCTTCGGGTGAAACTTCCTTCAAAATGTGTTCACTGCGTTGGATCTGAATGACTTTGGAGCCTACACGATTAAGAAACTGGGTCAGCTCGCTGGCTACTATTCCGCCGCCCAAGACGGTCACTGATTCCGGTAGAAAATCGAGATCCAGCACGTCGTCACTCGTCCAAACACCTTCCAGATCTGCCAGACCTGGAACGGGTGGAACCTGAACCACCGAGCCTGTCGAGATCATGATCTTGTCTGCGGTTAGCTCGCGGCCATCATCCAACCTGACGGAATTGGGACCTGTAAATTCGGCTCGATTTCTAAAAAGCGTAAATCGATCGCTTTCAATCCCCTCTACCCGGTATTCAGAAAATTCCTTGATGGTATCCACTTTTCTCTGATGCAGAGCCTTCATGTCCACCTTGGCTTCAGGGATATTCAAACCGAATAGATTACCCTGTTTTGCATGATGCAAAACCTCCGCCGAATAAATGAGCGTTTTGGAAGGCATACAGCCTTTTAGGATACACAAGCCCCCCAGGTGTTCGGAACCATCTACGATGGCTACACGGTCAACAACTTCACGTGCCGTTCTTGCAGCTGCATAACCTGCACTGCCTCCACCAATTACCAAGTAGTCAAAATGATTGGGATTCATGGGGGTTAGTGTCTCGGATTAGGTTTACCTTTCAATCCCTGATTCTGTTTCTTGATTAACCACAAAACGCACAAGATTCACAAAACCCTCCGGTTAAAATTGATTCTATGAAGTACCGTTGAGTTCTGGATTGGCAGTGTCTATCGCAAGTGAATCAGGCTTTTTGTGGTTACCTCCACCTTCTCAATATCCAAACTATTTATCAACCACCTCAATCAGGTTGGTGACTTGTATCTTGTAAGATCCTTTTCGTAGCGGAGGTTGGAGGAGAAGAATCACTCTTCGGTTAGCTGCGTATTCCAGTTTCTTTTCGAATACGAATTTGGGACCTTCTTCGGTCTCAACTAAAAATGCGACAGGAATACCTCCGTCAAAATAGTCTCGAAAATCAAGCGGTTTCGAAATGCCATTTTCAAAATAGAGGTTTTCTTGTCCGACTTTTCCAGCCAATCGTACTCCCGTTTTATTGAGAACCCGCAAGCTGTTTTTTGGGAAATCTTCGGCGTCTGCCGCGATGACCGTTATGGAAAATTCGGCTGGGGAGTTTGTCGGCGAAGGCGCGAAAACCAGAATGGCTTCTTGGACGTTTGCTGGAATGGTAACGCCACCGATGGGCATACGTTTTATTCGAGTTGGATCTTGTGGAACAGGATCCGAGATTTCACGAAAGAACACCAATTGATTAGGTCCTTCATATTCGTAAACTCGGCTTTTGATGAATTTGCCCAGGTTCAGGGTGGCTACCTCACCATTACTTATTTCGAATCGGATGTTTGACCAATTTGCCTCACCGGTTTGGTAGGCCCAAAAGTTGAGCGACCGGGTAGTTGAAGAACCGGGTTGGGCAATTGCTTGCCAGCAACATCCCAGGACCAAGCAGGTTAACAGTATCAGATTTGTGATTCGTCGAGCCATTTGAAATGAACAACCTTAAACTTCCTTCCCAAGCCATCTGCGGAGTTTCGAATGTCCTTTGAATTATCGATAAGCTCGGGCGTCCGTTGAACCCAAGCTTCGCACCAGGCGCGACCTTCAAGTTTGCCCGTTACGGGATTGATGGCATCGCCATAAGCCCGTATACGAAAGGTGTCCGAACGGGCCTGAATGAAGGGAGCGATGGTGTTTAGGATATCAGCTTGATTGAGGAAGGCTGAAGAGTTCCTCGGAATACGTGTCGAGCTGGTAGCGTTTTCGTAGGTACTACTGGTCGTGGTGTTGATGTTGGTTTTATCAATAGCATTTGCCAGAATGCCCCGGTTTAGAAACTCAGATACTGACTTGGCTGGCGATTCCCAGGACAGAATTTGATCTACGATTTCCTTGGCTAAATCTTTCAATTGATCGTCTGTAATTTCTCTAACACCAACTGTGTAGGTCGCCACCCAATCAATGTCACCGTGAGTTTTATACCAGCTGCGTCTAATGGTCGGATTCTTATGGTAAAGGTCTGCCGTGAACGGATGCCGAAAGAAAGGATTCTCAAGATCGCTATCCGCGTCCACCCATGGATCAATGTCATTACCTGATAGAATCGTTTCCCAGACTTCCGGAGAAGTGCAGTTGATATTGAACGCACCGAACAACAAAGCCTCTTTCGCGATTTCGGTTGAACCGTAAAGTTCAGCTACTTCCGTATCGCCTGGTATCAAAGTATGGGGATTGAGGAACGGTCGTTTGTTAATGCCGACGGCTTTATCAATGAGATCCTCAGCCTCACTTTGAGTATTTGGCAGAGTTGAGACGAACCATTCATCAAACACACGGTTTAGATTCTCAGCCTCTGGGTTGCCCAGAAAGTTTGCTTTTTGTTCGTCAAAAGCTAGATGCCTCAAAGATGCGATTGAGATCGGTTCAAGTGTTGGTAAATCGAAAAAACGATACTGATCATTCGTCTCAATTGAGTTATCAGATGCGGAGAAAAACTCACCCGAAGTAATAAAATCATCGGCATCAGACCCTGAGTAGATGTCCGCACCTACCTCGATTAAAAAACCAACGTCTGAATCACTATCGAAATTAAACCTTGGTCCTCGTGGGTCCAGCTGGGTGGACCAATCTTCCAACGCTGGCCCTTCATCTAAAAAACGAAACCAAAAACGGATCGGCATTTCCGAAACGGCGAGTGTTTCGTCCGCAGCCACCCTGGGCATTCCTATTTCTTCAGCTGATTGAATCTCCGAGAAGGGAACCTGAACGAAATCCTGTAATACCAATTCATCTTTATCAAAAAGCGTTACGTTTAAATGGGAAGCGGACGTTGTTATTGTGAAACGATCGTCGGTGGGATCACCTGGCGTTGCATCGATGAATCGCTCCTCACTGAAGAAGCGAAAAGTATGGCTGACATGTGAAATTTCTCCAGCTTGGTATTCTCTAAGTGGAACGATCTTAAATGAAAGGGGATCCTCTGGATCACTGTCTGGCTCGGTCGCACTTAGGGTGAACGTTGCTCGTTCGATACCATCGTCCGTACTGTAAATCACTTCAAACGAAGGAAGACCTGTTATTTGAAAAAACAGTGCAGGTTCTTCAGTTGAATTTTCGGGAATTGAATGGACGGGTAGGGTGAATGGGTTCCAGAGATCGGCTTGAATATTCAGATCAATGGATATTTGTCCGTTGTCGCTGCTGTTTCTTGCGAATCCCAATCTTAAAGAGAATTCAGGTACCACCAATGGAATTGGAAAGTGAGGTTCTCCTCCACCGAGCGAGCTGCCTCTGATTTCAACATAGTCACTTTTCTCGTGAAATTCCCAGTAGTCGGCCAGGTCGTTATTTACGGATAAGGTCCCATCGATCATGGATTCATGTTGAGAAAGATCGTCCTTCAATCCGCCGCCGTCACCATTAAGAGTGCTGGCATGAACACCAAGAGAAGAGGGGGTTAAATTGTGAAAGTTCTCATTTAAAGATTTCTCTGAAAAACCGAAAATGCCGTCCAGTTGATCGAAGGTGAACAGGTAATCAATTTCAGGAGTTTTATCTACATCCACTCGACTGGATATTTTTTTCAAATCTGTCATTCGATTGCTTAATTGGCGTATTCGGTTTCGCTCAGCCGCGTTCAGTTGGCCTGGAATGGGTAGCTCTGTTTTGAGGGCACTCGCTTTAACCCCTTCATCGGATATCCAATAGGCATAATTGCCTGTGGTGACTCTCTCTGTTTCAGAAAATCCGGGAACGTCGGTGGTATGTATGGGTTGTTTGTTTATCGAAATTTGTTTATCTTCATTTTTGGAATCTTCCGTTGAGACGCTTCGATTAACTAACCACACTGAAACGCTGGATGGGTTAGGTTCAGGAACGGTTTTGGTTATTGCTGATTCGAGCTCGGATTCAATGAAGTCACTGGTTAGCCAACCCTTAAAATTTCCATTTGAAGCATCCCAAACGCCGGTCCAATAATCGTGGCCATTAGGAAGGCTGTATTTATTACTCACAATGCCACCGGTAGCAGTTACTCGTTGATCAGGCCCCGCAAGCTCTTGTAATTGTCCCAGGGCCACATTGAGTCCGAGGAGTGCATTTTGTCGGGCGTTGTTCCATTGTGTGTTATTGAAGGAGGTTTGTGTTTCTATGCGTAGAGTGCTCGCAAGAGTTACCACCAGTAGTAGTAGAAAACTAAGCAGGGCAAGTGTGAGTACCAGAACGAATCCTCTTTCTTTGATTTTTTCTGAATGTGTGTTGTCGGTGTTCACAGTGGCTGAGCCTTAAAGTAAACTCGTTTGGAGTATACGGTGGAAAACTTAATCACGGTATCCCACCAGAAATCTGGATCATCATTCGGAATCAATCCGCGTTCGAATGCGTTTATCTGTTTTGCTCCTTCTTCATCCAGGATCCGCACAAAAATATCAGCTGAGGTAGGTATTCCGTCAGCAGGCACACGGAACTCCATTGTTCCACCTTGTTTCGGGAATAACACACGATTCTGGCCCGCATCGTCGATCTCGTAGAGGATAACTCCGAAATCGACAACATCCCGCGCCAGCAGGCTGGCATCGTTTCTTGGAGAAACGATTTCTCCAGGATGACCCTCAAATTCGGAACCGTCGAATTCATCAATAAAAAACCCCTCATCTTCGACGACTTCTTCCATGGTGTAATCGGAGCGAACAATGGATCGGTAGAAGTTGTAACTCTCATCCGCGCTGCTTGATGTGCTACGCGGTTCACGGCGAATCAACTGATAGGCAATTGCATTCACATCGCCAAAATCTCCCGATACTGAAGCATCTGCTGCGCTTGCAAAAAATCGTATCCAATTACCAGCGACTCCAAAGCGATAATCATTGGCGGTTAAACTTTCGTCCTCAAAATCAATTTCCAAAGATCGATCGTCGGCAGGTTTTTGATTGCTTGCTTGATTCCATTTCCCGGAAACAGACGTAGTCGTTAATAAATCACAAGCTAACCATACACCCTTGTCGTCGCGCATGATAGCCGATTCTAAATCAACGGAAAGTGTGTTTAGAATTATGCGGGCTTTGGCGTTGGAAGAAAGGCTGTCTCTACTTTGACCCCAAGCATCCAGTATGTTGGTTGTAACAGTCAGGAATAGCCCAATAAGGATAATCGAGACAGTACTCGCTACGAGCAGTTCGAGAACAGTAAACCCTTTAGTGCAAGCAATACGAATCTGTTTCACTGCTGCTTCCGGGTTAAGGCTTTATTGAACACGGCCAGTGTATGATTCAGCGGACTATCAATGCGAGTTCCATCAGGGGCGTGGACAATGCGCTCGATTTTGACCTGAAAGGCCAAGTATCCAGCGGTGGCGTCTCTACTGGTAGGGGATAAGTCCAGGTTCCTTTTCAATGTAACTCCAAATTGCCGGTCTGGCTCGGGAAGTAAGGTTTCAATCTCAGGGTCATTAGCGAGGGTGAGTCGATCTCCCTCCTTGGATGCGAAGAGCGCGGTTTCTTGGTTAAGAATAGTAATGAGTTCCGAAAATGAGAGCTGCTCTACTTCGGCCGAAATGCGATCAGTTATCCGATTTATAGTGGTGACCTCAACTACTTCTCCTGTCTGTGAAAGAAAAGGGGTAAGAACCGCAAATACTATCAGGAGAGCAACCGAGAGAATTCCCAGGGAGAGAATAACTTCTACCAGTGAGAACCCGGGATTTTTCAAAGTGATTCCTCCTCGTCCAATGGGAAATGCAAACCATAACTGTTAAAGACCATACCTAAAATAGCGGTCGGTGAGGGGAATTCTGGTTTCAGTTCCTGCGAACTTCCTTCTGCCAATACGACTTTGTTGTTTAGTCCACTCATCCTGCCCGTGCTTTTAAACTCAAAGTAATTCCATTCCGGTCCGTCCCCGACTGCTTCAGCTTGAATGGATGGAAACCGGAGATTCATGGATTGGTGATTGTTTTTGGAAGTCGGTTGGTCGTCATTCCAAACAATTTTTTCGCCAGTGCTGTCCGGGATAAAATAAATACCTTCGGGAAGATATTCTCCTTTTAGCGACATCTCCCATTGCTCGGAACCGGGTGCGGTTTCGACCACCACGCCGAAGTAGCGCAGAAACTTATCGGCCTCTTCTTCATTTGTCGGTTCCGAACTGTAGATAATCAGGCGTGCATTATTTTGCTTCAAGATTGCCTGAGAACGTGCATTTGAAAACGCCTGACTAAGGATCATTTGGGCGGTGTCCAGACGCGGCGCATTTTGATTCTGATTGAACGCTGTAAAAAGAACACCTGACAGAATGGCGATGATAGTGATGGCTACCATCATTTCGACCAGGGTGAAGCCGTGGCGATGATTGAGAACCTGGTCGCGATCAAGCCTGACTCTGTAGGAAAGATTTGGCACACATGGTTCAGTGGCGATTGTAGGCTTTGATTTCTCCGTCGGAGAGCAATCGCGGCGTAAAGCCGCTCCTACATTTTGAAACGATATTTTCAACGGACGGACGATTCAGGGCGAAAATGGATACTTTCAGCGACGTCGTTGGCTACCTCGACTCCGCAAAGAATTTCGACGAGCTTCAACCCGAACTCGATCGCAGTTCCAGCTCCCCGGGACGTGATCACGTTACCATCGACGACCACCGCTGCTGCTTCGATGATTTCCGGCAATTCATCAGCGACCGTAAAGTGCGCCGTGTAAGCTTTGTTTTCCAAAATCCCGGCATCCTTTAATAAAGTGGGAGCAGCGCAAATTGCCGCTATTTGTTTTCCCGACTCCGAGTGGTTCTGGATTATTTGAACAATCCTCGGATCCTTTCTCAGCGTAAACACTCCGGGGCCGCCAGGAATTACCAGGAGGTCGAATGACTGGTTTAATATGTCCTCCAACAAACAATCGGCTTTGAGGATGATCTGATTCCTGCCAGTTACCTCCAGATTGGCTGTTTGAGAAGCGCTGGTGCAAGTGACTCCACTCCTGCGAAGGATGTCCAGAGGAGCTACTGCTTCCAGTTCTTCGATTCCATCGGTGAATATAAAGAGTGCCGATTTTCCCATGAGTAGAATTTTCAACTCAAACACGGTGCCTTTTCAAGCTTGGTCATGTAGGACTTGATGATTTTTAAAAACTCCACCTTCATAACCCCATGTCGGAGGAGGCAGAATTTAAAGGAAAGCATTTGTTGGTGTGCGGAATGGGATACCTTGGAACCCGGGTTGCCAGGCAGGCGCTTGACCGTGGTATGCGTGTGACCGCTTTAACCAGATCCGAAGAGAAAGCGGAGGCCCTTCGGAAGGAGGGTTACGAAATGATCGTAGCCGACCTGGTTCAGCAATTGTGGTATGGCAGTGTTTCAGGTCCGGTGGATTTCATTCTCAATGCCGTCAGTGCCGGTGGAGGTGGAGTGCCCGGTTATGTGAGAGCCTACATAGAAGGTATGCACTCGTTGCTCCATTTTTGTTCGGATGATTTCAAGGGCCGATTGATTTATACCAGTTCAACCGGCGTATACCCCTTTACTGATGGTGAGCTGGTTGACGAGGAAACTCCTTTTAAAGCTCAATCCGAAACGTCCGAGATTTTGAAAACTGCGGAGGAAATGTTGGAATTGAGCGGACCTTCAGGTTGGACGATTCTTAGGCTTGCTGGCATCTATGGCCCGGATCGCCACTACCTGTTGAATCAGGTGCTTTCGGGTGAACCTGAATTAGCAGGCGAAGGTGGAAACTACCTCAACCTGATCCGGGTCGAAGATATTTGCTCTGCGATTTGGAAACTTTGGAGTGCGGATGCTTCAGTGCTCAACACCATTTATAATGTAGCCGACGATCAACCTGCATTGAAAAGCGAAGTGGTTGAGTGGCTTGCGAATAGGACCGGTCAACCGATGCCGAGCTTCAATCCTGAGAAGTCTATTCGGCAGCGCCATCTCCCCAATGGGAAATTGCCTCATCGAATTATTTCTAATGCGAAGTTGAAGGCGGCGACCGGCTGGCAGCCAGCGTTTCCAACTTTTCGCGAAGGTTTTGCAGATTTAATTTAGTGAGTAGGGCTCGATGCTTGCATCGATGCTATGGAGGGAGCAACTACGGGTGGTCGAGTTGCAAGCAACTGACCCTACGGCGGGTAAATCGTGGATGTTCGTACAATCGATTACGTAGGGCTCGATGCTTGCATCGACGCCATGTCCAGGAACGTTGCGAGTCACGGAGACCGACATGTCCGGCGAAGCTCGGATGAGCGTAGCGGTAGCGAGCCGTCTTGGAATTGGCGGTTTGGGCCAAACCGCCCTACCTGAATCAGCGACTATTTTAATAAGAATACTCTAATAATAAATCAGCATCCTATCGTGAACCAAAAGAACAATATCATCCCTGCCATCGCCGTTGAGATCATTGATTCCGGCGTCTCTTGGCTGGTAATTTACCTGTTGGTTTCCGCGTTGGGCGGTTTGATCGAACAGGGTAAATTCTAACACCTGAGAATATTCGTTTTCTTGAGACCGCGAAAAAAGCTCCAGTACGTGAACCTGAGGATCTATGCCAATGATACCTGATTTTCCATTATCGAGCCGATTGCTAACAAACAGGTACGAGTACCGGACTTCGTCGGTTTCTGGTTCGTAATAGGAACTATCCACGTCGATATTCCATAATTCTCCTTCGTCGGGAATAAGATAAAATCGTTTCTCACCTCCAATTAGTAGGGCAGACTTTCCCTTCCCAAGGTCGATATGCCTGCCGATGATTGGAGTCAATGGTGGCAACTCTTTTTGATTGTTGCCTTGAAGGAGTGAGACTCCGCTTTTGCCCGTCCAGTAGATGTGGTCATCTTTGGGGTCGAAGTAAACGATGCCCTGAGTGTCTTCTTTCTTATATGGAATTGGGAGGCGCGCGTCCTGTTTGCGCTTCGGTGTGTTGAATTGTTCTTCGATTATGAAATCAGCCTTTTTCGTGTCGTAAGATATTTTACGAAGGAATCCGGTATCGGCGATAAAGAGCTCATCAATTCCATCACCGTTCATGTCTGAAAAATTTATACGGTCTGATGCTAAATCGTAGAGGAGTGTCTTGCGTAGCGCCGATTCCGTTCCGGTTTCCTCCCAACCTTCTTCTCCCTGTTTAAGAAAAATTGCTCCTTCTCGTTGAGCAAGTACGACCAGAAAAGGTGTATCTTTTTCGAAGTAAGCCAGCGCGAGTCCGCGTGGTTCGTTTTTTAGTTCCTTTATTAATATTCTGGTTGCTTTCCACTCACCTTCATTATCCAGGTTGTATTCGGTTAAATGATATTCCCGTTTGAGCTTTTCGATGAGAATCAAGCCTTGGAAATCTTTACTGGCCTCGTGGTTGTTGAGAATGGCGATTGGTTCTCCCTCAAGCGGCAAGAGCGTGGGAAAGGGTAGTTCACCCTCTTTGGTCATTTGAGAAATTCCGGCTAGCCGTTCTTTTTGACTAATCTGGAAAATAACCGGTTTCTTCGTTTTTGGATGTTGAAGAACAGAGACGCCGTCGAGAAATGCAAAAGAGGGAAAGTTTTTTTGGGTGGAAAATAGTCCCGATTTATCCTGTAGGAAAACCTGAATCTGGGCACCTTCGGAATCTCCGACAATCAAATCTGTCCTCTTGTCTCCATTCAAGTCACCCCAGGTATAAAGTGCGGATTTTCGAATGGTTGAATTTAACGGATACGTATAGGTCTGGAGTGCGTTGAATGGATCGCTTTGCTGTACATTCTCCTGGGAAATGGAGAATGTTTTGACCTGACCAGTCCGACTTTCGGAGAAAATAAAATTCGGTTTTTCCGACTTACTGGTCGGTAATTGTTTAAAGATGGCAGAACCAAAGTCTATTGGAATTTCCGGCCCGAACTTACCTGGTTCGGTTTGTAGACGAACAGCCAGAAATTGGGCGGATTGGTTTGAGTGGTAATAAATCAGGTCTGGTAATCCATCCAGATTAAGGTCTGCTGTTTGCAGGTTCCAGGCTGCATTTTCTCCTACGTAATATTCCGTGATTTCGAAGTTCAGAGACTTTTTTGCCTTTAAAAGAATAAGGATCTTTTCGGTGCCGATCGTCATTATGTCTGGCTCTCCGTCTTGGTTGAGATCACTGACTACGATGGTTTCTCCCCTTTGTTTCGGGGTGAATTCATCGTAAGTCCAGGACTGTTCAAATTCACCTTTTTTATCTTGAAGGTAAATGGATAGGGAATCCCGGTTGCCAGTTACAACCAGGTCTATGCGTCCGTCGTTGTTGAAATCGTTGAGTGCCAAATCATAGGCAGTTTGTTCGATGACCAAGAAGCGTTTTTCAAACCAGTCGTCTTCCAGTTTTGGTTCCCATTTGTTGCTGCTGGTTGCGTTTCCAATTTTTCGGACCTGAGTCTCTTCATTTTTCTGAATTAAGAATTCGATTTTGGCCTTACCGTTGTTGATCAGGGCAATATCTTGTTTGCCATCGCCGTTAATATCGGCGAAACGAGGTGCTCGCGTATTCCAATCGAGGGTAGTAACATGGGGTCCTTTGAGGATAGCAACGTTTGGTTTTTCCACAGTTGCTCCCGATAGCACCGCAAGGCTGGCTGCCGGTAAGATAAGCAGGATAAGTCCAAGGAATCTATTTGGTTTTAGGGCGCAAAATGCCTTCTTGATAGATATCATTGTTTTCCTTGTAGGTTGTCGTGATTGTGAAATAACCGAAATCTTCAATGATCGGAGGCTCCGGAAGATCTTCCAGCGAGGCATCCGAACCTTCTCCATTTTCCGAATCCAAGGCTGCCTGTTGTGCAATTAGGGGAAGCAGACTTGAAATCGTTTTGGTGAAGGTAGTCAGCATTTTTTGAGCATCCGAGTAGGTAAGCCCAATTGGATTGGAGGGCAATTCATTGAGGGCATCGCGCACATCTCGCCGTTCAAAAATGGGATCACCCGGATTTTGCATCATCGACATGACCAATTTGCCGAAGTCCGGGTTCGTTTGCTCGTATATCATGTGTTGATCGCTAATAAAGAGTGATGGTCCGAAGGGCATGCCCGGAGTCTTGATCGAGTAATAGCTGGCACCAAGGAATTCCTCTTTCAGGTAAAACCCTTGAGGATCGAAAGTGGCTCGAAAACTATCGAAGAGTGCTTCGAGAGATACACGATCATTGATGCCTAAAATATAGGTATTCCCTTGATCGAAAATACTCTCCATGCCCTGAAACTCCTCACCAAGATTTGTAGCTCCAGTATTGGGAGTTTCTCCCGATACCATGTATAAGCTGCTGGAAAAATTATCAATCAAGGCTTCATCGAATTGCACGCTCAGCCTCTGTTCGTATTGCAACTTTTGATCTGCGTAAATTTGTCCGCCAAAGGGTGAAATGGAAAACACCAATTGTTCAAAATCGTGAAGCATGCCTGAGATATTAAAACTGCTGGCCATTGCCTGGCTGAGATCCTCACCAAGAAAACTGGTGTCTGGTAAGGAATTGCCATAGTGCCCCATGATCCGGCCAAAGAATCCATCGTTGGGCTCCAGGAGCATCAAACTTCTCATCTTTTCTTGAGTTGGTTCAAGGTCGATGGATAAGGAAAATCCCTGAAGTGCTTGCAGGCCTAATGCTCTTAATATGTTCTCGGTCGGAGCCAATTGGCCGGACTGAACCAAGGGGGAATAAAGGTCTTCATATTTCGCAGCTGCCTCGGTAGCCAGCTCATTGATGAAGCTAAGGTCTATATAAAAAAATATCTCACTGGTTTCGTAGAGCCGCAAAAAGCTTCTTTGGAAATTTTGATTGTCTGCCAACGAAGGCTGTGAGCTTTCGCCGAGATAGCGATCGATCAGACTCCTGGCAGATTCTTCGGTGTTCGTAATGCCAATGATATCATCGTTATATGCGACCACCATTTCTTCCAAAAGCATGATGTAGAAGCCTTCGTATTCAACATATTCATGCTCCTCCTCTTCCATGTCTTCGAAAAGGCTTTCTTTAAGTTCTTTCTCCTCGAAATCAAAAATCAGCCACAGTTCGGGGATCTCCTTCTTTTGTTTTGTGCCCTTATCTGCTTCTGCTGTCTTGGGATTGGGGATCATGGATATCAAATCGAAACGTGAAATCCCGAGAACAATCTGACTACCCTTCATGCCTTCCCAAATCGCCTCGTCATTTTCATCTTCCAGCCAGGGTTTGCCGTTTTCTTTATCCATGTCCGGAAGGAATTGTTTCATCAATCCATCGATAAATTCACGGACATCCTCTCGCTGATAAAGCTCATTGAACGGATTTTTATCCCAGTTTTCCTGAAGCGTTGGAAGGCTGGGGATTTCTAAATAAAGGAGCGTGTTTTCTCCGTACAGTTCAGGGAAGTCATTCCGGCTGGCAGCGCTGAAGTTGTTTAATAAAACGCATGCGATAAGGGTGCATGAAACCCGAAGCTTCCTAGTTGTTGTCATCTGTAGGCACGGTGATGGGAGGTTTGTTATAACGAAATCCGTTGTTTGGATTGCGAGGATCAAACGCGAATGCATCGCGGTTTTGAATAAAGAGTTTCACCATTTCTGACGGAATTGAAAATCCCAGACCTTCAGCACCGAAGGCTACGATTTTTAGATTATTAACGCCCACTACTTCTCCGTAAAGATTGAGCAGTGGCCCACCCGAATTGCCAGGATTGATTTCAGCCGTTGTTTGAATCAGCAGCCGTCCCTGCATGACCCGGTTTTTAAGACTTACAATTCCCTCCGACACGGATCGTTCGAATCCGAGAGGACTTCCCACAGCAAAGACTCTTTGTCCTTGTTCAAGATCTCCGCCGGAACCCATGGGCAATGCCTTAAAGGTTTTTTCGGTGTTGTGGATTTTGATCAGTGCCAAGTCCCACTCTGGAGAAACCGATACAATTTCCACATTTTCGTAAAGGGTTCTTTGTAATTCTTTGCCCTCGGATTCCCTGTCTTCGAACACAGTGACTTTAATCTCATGCTCACCGTTGATGACGTGTTCGTTGGTAATGAGATAACCGTCTTCATGAATAAAGAAGCCAGAACCTAACCCCGTACTGGTTTCAATCAGAACAACGCCTTCGCCGTATTGCCCAACGAGCTCTGTAACCGATTGTGGACGTTTGCCGGAGTTCTCACTGAAAAGCGTGTCGGCCTCCAGTTCAATGATTGAACCTTCGCCGGTTACCGTGACCACACTGATGACTGCGCTTTCGGGGATTTGGACAATACTGTAACCAAGATCGACAAAATAAGTGTCCCTTTTTTTCTGAAGAACTTCTCCTTTAATGGAATACCCATCCATGAGCTCGATGATAACGATCTCAGCGCTTAGTTGAATCGAGCTTAAGTAGAATGTGATCAGGATAAATAGAAGGGTATGTTTCATTAACTAAGTGTTTGGTTAGCGGAATGGGGAAGAGTGTTCCGGAATTAATAAAGAAACACTACAAAACAGCTTCCAAGGCTTTTACAGTCGATTCAAGAATCTTAATTCTTGCATACTGTTTGTCATTTCCTTCGACGGTAATCCAGGGTGCGTTTGGTTTGTTTGTAAGATCTATCATGTCTTCAAAGGCTATTTTGTATGCATCCCACTTTTCTCGATTTCGCCAATCTTCTTCAGTGATTTTCCATTGTTTGTACGGATTTTCCTTTCGTGCTTCAAATCGCCTCAATTGCTCGTCTTTACTTACGTGAATCCAGAATTTTAAGATTATGGATCCATGATTGGACCAGTGTCTTTCCATTTCGTTGATTTCTTCGTAAGCGCGTTTCCATTCCGCTTCGCTGCAAAACCCTTCTAATCGTTCTACCGTAACCCGCCCATACCAGCTGCGATCGTAGATACCGATGTGCCCACCTTTGGGGAAATCCCTCCAAAACCGCCAAAGATAATGATGGTTCTTCTCCAGTTTATTTGGCGCCGCGACCGGTATAACCTCGTAACTCCGGGGATCCAGGCTCATTGCGAGGCGCCGAATCGCACCCCCTTTACCTGCAGCATCCCATCCTTCAAAGGCGAGTACTACTGGTCGGCGACTCAGGTGCAATTCATGTCCAAGATCATAAAGACGCTGACTAAGGGCTTTTTGCTTTTTATTGTACTCTCTGGTCGCGATGGCCAAAGATAAATCAACCGCATCGAGGGAAAAGCCTTTCTTGGAATTGGAACGCCAATTTAAATCGGGGGTTATGTTTGGCGTTGTTTCCAGTTTTTTTCTCGCAAGGGCAGAATTAAGCTGGTCTCTGACCAGCTGCATTATCTCTAAAGAAGCCGATTTCATCTTCTTCGAATCAATCATTGTCCAATGCGCGTTTTCAGCGTCCGTTAAGTTGACCATGTCTTCGACCATTTCGCGGTAATCCTCGTAATGCTCATGGCGCTTCCAGTCTTTTTTACTTACACGCCATGAAGTAGAAGGATTCTTCGCTAATTTTTTGAATCGTTTATGCTGTTTCTTTTCAGAAATAGTCAGGTAAATTTTTATAAGTACTACCCCATCTGCTGTAAGTTGCCGTTCAAAATCTGTGATTTCTTGAGCGATTTCCGGAACTCGCTCATCGGCTACCAGGCCGTCGACCCGGTCATCCAATAAATGCCGATACCAGGAACGATCATAGATCGTCATTTGACCTCGCGCGGGCGTTTTTAACCAGAATCGCCACAAATGTGGTCTAAATAAGGCTTCGTCAGTTGCCGAATGGGTTGGGTACACTTTGAATCCTCGAGGGTCGAGAGACAATAGAAGTTGATTGATTAGTTTCCCTTTGCCGGCTCCATCAGCGCCCTCAAATACTATGGCAACGGGTATATTTGATTGGATGGCCCGCCGTTGCAGTCTCCCTAGTTCCTGATTGAGGCTAAGAAGCTGGTTATTGATATCACTTTCCCCAGGTAGGTTTTCGGTAGTGGGCATTTGAAAAAGCCTCCACGGTCAATGGACGCATTTCAATGGTATTTTGCCGATTTACCTAAAAATTTATATCCAGCCAAACGGCTGAAAATATCCGAAATCAACCCCGTATCGATATTGGAATAAGCTGATCCATTACTGAGCGTTTTTCTGTCTCATTAAAAGAACCTTGCAGCGGCCTCCTCCCGACTCCAAATAGCCTCAGGTTTTAATTGTTAGAAATTTGAGTATATGTCTTGGATAGGAAAAATTATTGGTGGAAGCATGGGAATGCTCATGGGCGGCCCGATTGGCGCATTAATCGGAGGATCTATAGGCCACTTGTTTGTCGATTCTCAATTGGATGAAAGCGTGTCCGCTGATGCCCGCCAGGGAACTGGCCGAGCTCGTCAAGCCACATTTACGAATCAAGAGCAGAAGCAAGCTGTGTTTTTTGCCACAACTTTTGCCATGTTGGGAAAAATGGCAAAGGCCGACGGTAAAGTAACCCAGGCCGAAATCAAAATTGTGGACGGATTCATGCGCGATCACCTCCGCCTGGATAAACAAGCTCGCATGTTCGCGGTTAATATTTTCAATCGGGCAAAAGATGACGCGTCATCGTTCAGTCAATACGCTTCTGAATTTGCCCGCCATTTCCATCGCGATACCCATATGCGCATGGTGCTTTTCGAAATACTTTTCCAAATCGCAGCAGCAGACGGGAGCGTCCATTCTCTGGAAAAACGCCTGCTTGAAGAAGCGGTCCGCTACTTAAACATCCCACCTCATCTCTTTGAGGAATTACAGGCTCGCCTCGCCCCGTCCGCAGATCCTGCCTATTCTGTTCTTGGCTTAACCCCCGAAGCTACGGATGCTGAAGTCAAAAAAGCCTACCGGGAAAAAGTTATGGAGTTTCATCCGGATAAAATTGTCTCAAAAGGCCTCCCCGAAGAATTCCTGAAATTCGCCGAAGAAAAGTTCAAGGAAGTCAGCGAAGCCTACGAAACCATCAAAAAGGCGAGGGGACTTTCTTAGTGGACAAGGTTTCTTTTTCCAGGTGTCAGGATAATAATTATCCTCGCTTGTCATGCCGTAGCCTTGTGCGTAGGCAGATCCTCTTACTTAATCTCTTGCTTTGTCTTTAAACTGTAAGGGCGATTTTCCTGGGAACGCCAATCCCCAGATTGGCATTTTAGGCATTGCATCGGGGCGTAAAGCCCATCGACAAACTCAGGACATGCTACTCCTATAATTCTTTTTGGTTGACCAGCACACGCACAAATAGTCTTCCGGTGACAACCACATCGATGTCTGCTCCCACAGTAAGCAGTTCGTGGGTACCTTCGTCGATCGTGTCTTCGACCGTGGATGACAAGTCCGACCACACGGTCATGTCGGGGGAGATCTGGATCACATAGTCCACATCCGTCATGTCCTTGGCCCAGGGGAACTTTACTTTTACTCGGCTGAATCCCTCGATTGCGGCCGGTTCAAAGTTCACCTCCATCGGATTCTTATTGGTTACCCAGGGGTTGAGGTCCATAGCGTATTCGAGTAGGTTGGAGAATTGGTCTCCGTCGGGATCGGATGTGGTTAATCCTATAGTTTCGTCTATGATGTCGTCATCGGAGAAGAGGGCATTCTGGAATTCGGCGAAGGAACTCACAGAAAGCGTTGTGGGTGATATTTGGATACCGGTCTCCATCTTAGAAACATCGTAGGTCTCACGAGCCGATTTGTTTTCAACAATGATTCGATCGAAAACTCCCTCAACAGTCGTTGCAACCAGAGGTACAAAGAGTGAACTGTCAGGGAAATCTATATTGGGGATAATGTGAAGGGTACCTCCTAAAGTAGCTGTTCCATTCACTATGAGTTGGTCATATTCCGTTCCTGCCTCGGCTCCGAAGACTTCTATTTGAAGTGTACCTGTGTCTGTTTGTGTGAAATCTCCATTGATAGTGATCGTACCGGGGGAATCACCAGGTGCGGTCCATGCCGTGCTTACTACGCCGCCATTGGCATTTATGGTAAGGTTTCCGGTCAAAATTGCATTGGTTAGCCCTCCTTGTGTTCCATTATATAGCGTGCCAATGACTTGTATGGTTCCATCTAGTCCACCTAGACGGCCTCCAGCATAGAAGTCATTACTCGTCGTAAACGTCGCTGAGTTTAGTATGAGCTCAGCGCCTTCTTCTAGAGTGAAATTACCCTCCACTACCGGAAGATTGTTAATGCTTGAGCCTGCAGCTAAATTGACGGTGACACCTCTTCCTAAGGTTGTAATTGATTCGCCATTCTTTAAGACAATCCGAGCGTCTTCTTTAATGGCCCAATGTCCACTAATAAGTGAACTATCATCTGGTTTAAACACGACGTACGGATTCTTAACTCTGAGGATACCTGATCTCTCAACTACAACTTTACCATTTTGCCAGTCAACAGAGAAATTAGGTTCTATGCTTACGTCCAGTGAGGCTCTAGAACTTAGAATTCCATCTTTTTCGATAACAAAATATACGTCAGATACATCTTGATTTATGATATTCGCCCCTAAAACATAATCTCCTTCGATTATGAATGCGCGGATTCAACTAACAAGTGCAAGAGGCTAGAAGCTTTGTATTATTGTATGTGTGGAAGATTAGTTCTTTGATGTGGTTTACAACA
>JAQBYJ010000050.1 GCA_027622555.1 Verrucomicrobiota bacterium | reverse complement strand
CGACAGCTTTCGACTCCTTCTCAAACCTCTCCCGGAGAGTCCTCAAGCCTGAACTACGAACCAAAAAAAGAAAACCTTCCTTCCGGAAGGCTTTTCGAACAGGGTCTATCTATAACGGCATTGGCTATGTGGCGGACCACACCGCTGGACTGCATGTCGTGAACTATCTCGCTTTTGACAGTCTAGGTCAGCCACCGACCGTTACGATTGTAGAACCTGAAGATGGAGCATCAATCGAAGAAGGATCTCTTTTCTTGGTGCGCGTAGATGTGCAAGACGATGTCCAGGTGCGTAATGTTGAGTTCTATGTGGATGATCAACTGATCAAAACCGATGGCAATTTTCCCTTTGAAGTGACTTTACCTGCTGGCTCTTTGGATGTGACGAACTCAATTGAAGTAATTGCCCGGGCCAGTGATACGGGTGGGAACGCCTCGTTTTCCGATCCGATTACTCTGAACCTTACCCCTGATTCAACGCCTCCAAGGGTAAATTCAGTACTTCCATCCCAAAATGCCATCATAGGTGATACCAATGGGTTTACTCTCTTTTTCTCTGAGGCGATTGATCCTAACACAATTGATGAGTTAAGCGCTTATCTGATTGGAGTGGGCGAGGATGGATTATTTAACACACCTGATGATCTACTATTTACCGGTGGTCTTTTCTCCTTCAGTGAAGATGGTAGCATTATCAGCTACCTTTTGGACGAGGTGCTCGATTCTGGATATTTCCGCATCACTGTTGAAACTTCTGTTACAGACAATATTGGAAATGCCCTCAGGCAAAAGTTTGTTTCGGTTTTTCTCGCTTTGGGTGATGCCGATACGGATCAGGATGGTCTGAGCGATGTGATCGAATTGAACGTCGGGCTCGATCCGAACGATCCCGATTCAGATGATGACGGAATTTCTGATGGTAAAGAGGATATTGATGGTGACGGAGTGACAAACGATGTGGAAGCCTTCCTGGGATTTAATCTGGGTGAGAAGGATTCTGATATGGACGGTATTAATGACAACCTCGAAGACGCCGATATGGATGGTCTTCCCGATTTCCGCGAAGTGCTGGCGGGAACAAATATCAATTTAATTGATTCCGATGGAGATGGATTCTCAGATGAAGCTGAGTTTATTTCTGGCAGCAGTCCCATCGATTCTAATGCGATACCATTCCAAATGGTGTTTGCGAATCCTCCAGTAAACGTTCTGGCCTTAAGTTCTAACGTTGGAGTCCAGTCCCCTGGAATTACCCTGGCCCGACCACCGGTTTCAGTACTTACATTGTCATCCAATAACGGAGATCTTTCTTCTGGAGTCACCCTGGCAAATCCACGGACCAGTGTGATGCTTTTCGTCTCTGCCGGGCTCGGGGATTTGGCGGCGAACGTAACATTGGCCCGACCGCCCGTGAGTGTATTGACCTTATCGGCTGATACGGGGGATCTGCCTCCTGGCGTAACTGTGGCTCATCCTCCGGCGAGTGTCATGCTCTACAGTTCCGTTTCAGGAGATCTTTCTTCTGGAGTCACCTTGGCTAATCCACCTGTGGAAGTAACCGATCCCGTTGAACCCTGATCTTAACTTCAATAAATGTTTTTAATTCAAATCCGCTAATAATATGAAAACCTATAAAACAATAATTCTTACAGGGAGTTCATTAATTCTCTGCATGGCGCAAGTTCTTGCCCAGATCAACTTTGATTCAGGAAGTGACGAGAGTGATGGTGCAATTAATATTACCTCAAACACAACTATGGTTTTACCTCCTGATGGTATCATACATGCCACGACCATAGACGTTGCCGCAGGTTTCACTCTTGCATTCACGAAAAATGAGTTCAACACCCCGGTGTATCTCTTGGCGACCGGTAATGTAACGATTGCCGGAACTATCAATGTATCAGGAGGAGAGGGAAGCACTAGTGTAGGTGGCCAACCTGGTCCTGGTGGTTTCGATGGTGGAGCTCCTGGAAGTGCCGGGGTGTCTCCCGGAGACGGTTTAGGTCCTGGTGGAGGAAAAGCGGGCGGCAATAGTACTGGTAGCACAGGAGCGGGATCTGGAAGTTACGGGGATCAATCTGTAAGTGGTTCCAGTACTGGTGAAGGAGCTGTCTACGGTTCGCCTCTGTTGATACCCTTGACTGGCGGATCGGGAGGGGGTGGTACCTCTGGAACTCCGGGAAATGGAGGAGGCGGTGGAGGTGGTGCTCTATTGATCGCTTCCAATACACAGGTTGAGCTCGCTTCGACAGGGGTAATTTTAGCTCAGGGAGGTAGATTTTTTGCTGGTGCTTATAACGGAGGTAGTGGCGGCGCGGTTCGTCTAGTCGCGCCCCATGTTTTTGGCTCAGGGGCAATAAGAGCAGAAAGCCTCAGAAATGATTATGCTGCTTTGGGGAATAGCTTTGCAGGGTTTGGTCGAATCCGTGTGGATACTATTGATCGGTCCGGTATCAGCATTACTTTTGATCCTTCTGCTTTCACCAGTGTGGGTTCAAATCTGGTTGTATTTCCCACTCCTACACCGCGTTTGGATATTACGGAGGTTGCTGGGACAAATGTGGCATTGGATACAACAACATCTGAGTTTGTGCTCTTAGATTTTAATGAAGATCCAAACAAGACAGTTACGGTTCGTGCCGAGAACTTTAACAAGGTGGTGAATATTGCTGTTGTATTACAACCTGTGAATGGCGATCGCATCATTTACGAAGACAGTATCGATAACTCCTCAAGCAATAATCCCGCGTCCAAGGCGGTGAATGTTGTTTTCCCACTCAATACCCAAACCAAGGTCTTTGTCTGGACTCGTCCGGACGCTTAAAGACCTTAAATATTAGCGGATTTTACTAGGCCTGTTCGTTGCAAAGCGAGCAGGCCTTTTCATTTTTGACCAGCGGCTTCCTTGTCGAGGTCGGCGATCAAATCGAGGAGGCATGCTTTGCAAAGGCAACTGGTTTCTCTGTATTCTTTTTGGATAAAATTCAATACCGCCGCTGGCATGTTAATTTTCGTGCACCAACATCCCGAGATAGACGGGTCCTCGGTAAAACCGCATGCGTTCGGGCTTTTACAGCGGGGGCATATTTGAGTGAAGGTCACAACGGAATGGAAGAAGTGTCTGAGATTACGAAATTCGGTTTTATTTTTTCCACGGGTAACCTCGGAAATCCATTGTGCGTTCCAATTTCCGGAATACAAATCCACCCGTCGTAGGGCTCGATGCTCGCATCGATGCCTTTGTCGAAGGTGTCGGGGGACTCGCAGAGGTCGAGTTGCAAGCAACTGACGCTACGGCATACATCGACGCCTTGTCCGGGACCGTTGTGCACCGCGTAGGCCGAGTTGCAAGCAACTGGCCCTACGGCTACTTTCAATATTCCCCGCATAGTTAGTTACACCCTACGAAAATTAGTCCGAAAATAAAGACTAGACTGCACGGTCTGATGAAGAGAATTTTACTCCATGTCCAAACCCTGTCGATTAATATCGAAGTGCTTTAGTTTCGTTACGCGATTATTTTTGCTTTCTAGTCTACTCGTTGGCTTGAGCGATGGCCTCCTTGGAACCGACCTTGAAGCCACAAAGATCCTAAGGGTTGGAATGTCCGGTGACTACGCTCCCTTCAGTTCAACCAAGGAGAATGACAAATTGGAAGGATTCGAAATCGAATTGGCGAAAGCTTTTGCTGCCGATCGCCGGATGGATGTGGAATTCGTGATCTTCCAGTGGGTTGATCTTTTGAAAGACCTGGAAACGGGAAAATTTGATGTGGCTATGAGTGGTGTAACCGTGAGGGAAGACAGGTCTATGGTCGGTCGGTTTACCGTCCCCATCGCAAGAAGCGGTGCCGTGGTCATTGTGGGTGAGCGTGGGAAAAATCCACCACTTGAATCTTTCAACCATCCGGGAATTCGGATTGGGGTAAATCACGGCGGCCATCTGGAACGGGTTACCCGCAAGACATTTCCAAATGCGTTCATTGTAACTTCCAATGACAACCAAAGGGTCCCGGTCCTGTTAACTGAGAACAAGGTAGATGCCATAGTAACCGATACCATGGAAGCGCCTCACTGGTTGCGACGGTTGCCGGATGCAACAGCTTTGGCTCCATTCTCCCGGGATAACAAGGCCTGGCTCGTTCACCCGGAGAAGGTCGAACTGGCCGATCAATTGGATGCCTGGTTGCTGGCCAAAGAAGCGGATGGAACCTTGGGGAATCTCCGGCAAGCCTATCTTCCTCCCGGCAACGAATTCAAAACCGCAACTCCGCTACCCGCATTACTTGCCGCCATGGATGAGCGCCTGTCTTTGATGGTCGCGGTGGCCGAAAGTAAACGCGTTCTTGGAAAACCTGTCGAGGACCTGGCCCAGGAAGCACGTGTCATTGAGGCGGCTGTGAAGGGCGTAATCGAAGAATCCCAGCGTCAGAGCGTGGGTCCGCCCGATACTTCCGCAGTGGAGGCTTTTTTCAAAGCACAGATCGAGGCGGCCAAGGCGATCCAATTCAAAACGCTCGAAGGCCCAGCTACGATGACCGATCCGCCCGATCTGGTCGAAGAGCTCCGTCCTGCGCTTGGTCGAATCAGTGGACGGATTAATCGCTTGGTATTTGAGTTACGGCGGGGAGAAGCGCTGAAGGATCTATCGGCTCTTCAGTCGGAAGTTAGTTCGGCTCTAGAAAATCATGCGCTAACTCAAGAACAGCTTTCTGCAATTGGTTCCGCTATTTTTGAGCTTGGGAAGAACTCTCATTGATTAATAGTAAACTGCGAATAGCCTGAAATTCCTTCAATTCTTTCCTAAGGATTAAACGGTGTTTTGCGTTTGCCTCCTCCGCGGCTGGTCAGGCCTAAACGATAAGCGCGCTGCACGGTGTATTTGCCGTAGTCTTCGTTGACCTTATCGATAACGTGGCTGAGTTGTCGGAGGCGCTGACGTTTACGGTCGAAGAACTCCAGTTGTTCGTAAGCGTCGTAGAGGCGAGAGAAACGGACGGCGACGAGGCGCAGGTGAACTCGGCGTTGCCAGAGGTTTTTGACCATGGGTTCGACGAAGGGATAGAAATCGTTTTCCAGGCTACTGGGTTCGTGCAGGCTACGAGAGGATTCGCTTTCTTCCATGTCGGTGTAACGAATCTTGATGCTGAGGGTCCGGGCTTGTTTTCCGTCATCACGCATACGGATCATTTCGTCGTCTATCATGGTTTTCAGGTGTCGGATGATTTCGTCATCGTCACCGATATCCTGTTTGAAGGTGTGTTGTTGGGAGTAAGACTTGGCCGGTTCGCGTTCGAGTACGATGCGCCGATCATCAACACCGCGTGCAAGTTGAAGAAAGGAGTCAGTGGTCTTTCCGAGGAAGGGGTGGAGACGTTCTGCACCCAGAGTAATCAAGTCTTTAATACGACGGGCTCCAATAGCCCGAAGCGCTTCTTCAGTGCGTGGGCCGATACCAGGCATACGACCTAGGGGGAGGGCACCCATGAACTCGGCTTCTGACCCTTCCGGGACGACGAGAAAACCGTTGGGCTTGTGCAGCTTGCTGGCTACAGAGGACACGATTTTGTTGGTGGCCAATCCTTCGGAGAGAGTGATCTTTAGCCAGGAGTGGATTTCCTTATCAAGTTTCTGAACCTGAGTGATCATACCCTCTTGCGATAGGTTCCAGGTGCCGGATAAATCCATGTAGCCCTCATCTATGGAGCAGCGCTCAACCAGGGGAGTAAGCTCCTCGCACATACCAAAGATCCAGTCGGAAAATTGTTCATACAACTCAAAGTTGCCGGGTACAACGACCAGCTCCGGGCAAACCTGCAGCGCTCGCTGAGTTGGCATGGGCGTATAGACACCGAGCCGCCGTGCTTCGTAGGAAGCTGCGGCGATAATGCCACGTTTGCGTCCGCCTACGGCCATGGGGATGCCGCGCAGGCGCGGGTCGGCAGCCTGCTCGACCGACGCGAAGAAGGCGTCGGCATCTAGATGTACGAACGGTGTCATTTTGTGTTGTCCAAAAGTTTTGGAAAAATGTAAATAAGTATACATATGTTCACTATTATCAATCATTCTTTAATCGATTTTGATACGGGAGTTATGAACTTTCCATGGTGCAGGTTTGTTGAAGGTAGAGATCGGGGAATAGCTAAAACTTGGGCAGCTTGCACTTGACCTTGGAAATGAACCCAATTGCACTGCGATCATGCATGGGGAGGAAGGTATACAAAAGCGGATCACTGTGGGGATTGCGGCGGTCGAGGAGCAGATTCCGCTCTTTCAACGTTTGTTTGGGAAGGTCGACAGTGAATGGAAGGCCGATCGATCAAGGGTGACGGAAGCTGACTTAACTATTTCGCGTAAGACGGAAGCTCGTATCCTGGAAGCTTTTCCGGATGACCAGTTTTTTTCGGAAGAAACGCAGGACCAAACCGAGCCGGTGCCGATGGACTCGGAGTTTGTATGGATTATCGATCCCGTGGACGGTACCAACAACTTTGCTCTGGGTATGTCGATGTGTGCCATCTCTTTGGGACTGCTTCAAAACGGTGTGCCGGTTTATGGAATCATCTATGACGCCTCGAGGAGATTGATCATGCATGGAGGAAAAAATCGGGGTGCGTTTGAAGGCGAGGCAGAGATGCGGCCGAGTACTCGAACAGAATCGAATGAGCTTTTTGCGGCATTTGATGGGTTTTCGGCTGAACGATTGTTCAAGTTGCTTGCAGCGCTAAAAGGGAGGGGCCTTAAAATGCGCAACATGGGTACCGGTACCCTGCACCTCGCCTACACCGCAAATGGGTTGATGGATGGTTCTTTTAGCAACCGGGTAAGTGTTTGGGACATTGCTGCGTCCTATGCGTTATGTGAAGCGGTGGGAACCGAGTTCCATTTTTTCGATTCCCCGATATTTCCAATGAAGGAATTCAATTTAAAAGCTCCTAAACTTTATTACTATGCGGGTACCTCTCATTTTTGCAGAATGGTGGAGCGAATATGGAATGAAGCCGGCGTTTTTCCCTCAACTATATAGAGATCAACTTGAATCATGGAAATTGAAGCGATTTACATATCTCCCGGGCATGATTTTTTTGGTCGTTTTGGAATGGAGCGATTGAACCATGGCGTACAGGCACCCGCTACCGCAAATTGCGTCGCCGGAAAAGGAATCGAAGGCGATCGTTTCTTCGATTACCAGGAAAATTTTAAAGGTCAAGTGACCTTCTTTGCTGCAGAAGTGGCAGATTCTCTTCGAGAAACTTTGGAGCATTCTCCTTTTGATAATTCCGCGTTTCGTAGAAACATCATTACCCGTGGAGTGGATTTAAACAGCCTGATCGGTAAACGGTTCAAAATCGGCTCTGTTGAATTTGAGGGTACTCAAGAAGCGACTCCCTGTGTTTGGATGGAAACAGCCGTGGCACCGGATGCCCATGGCTTCCTTAAAGGAAAGGGTGGATTGCGAGCGCGTATCCTGACCTCTGGTACGCTTGAGCTAGGCGAGTCAGATTTACTTATATTGGATTAAAGTTCAAATGTTCCCTTCTGTTCTTGATATGAGTCAAGGCGGTCGGGAGTAAAGTAAGTATATTCAATCCATAATTCGCTAACTTTGGTGCGTACACGGTTATGCGGAGGTGGATGAAATTGACTCATGTACTTAATTAAAAATACCGGGTTTGTTTATGGTCAAAGTTGCATTGGTGGCATCTCATCTGCAGGAATGCTTTCGAAAAACTTTTTAACCTTGGAACTATGAAGCTGAAAAATAACTACCTTAACGCTATCTCTTTTGCCGGTCTTTCCCTGGCTATTTTGTCAAACGGTCTGAATGCTCAGGACATTGAGGAGGTGGGAAAATTCGTGGGCGACTTTCGGGCTCGACTTGAAACCGCTGACCAGGATGGGCGTGAATCCTCTGAAGCTTTTACCCTTCGATCTCGAGTTGGTTTTGAATCTGTCGATCTTAATGGAATTAAATTCTTTATCGAAGGCGAGGATGTCCGCGCTTTGGACGAAGACGACTACAACCCTTATCCGGTTGCTGGAAAAACGGTGATCGCTGATCCTGTAGGAACTGAGCTGAATCGCGCTCAAATTTCATACTCAGAAAATGGATTTACGGGCATCGTTGGACGGCAGCGAATCATTCTCGATAATGCCCGATTTGTTGGCAATGTCGGCTGGAGGCAAAACGAACAAACGTATGATGCGTTTACGCTCAAATACGCTGACACTGAAAGTGGATTAACCGGATTCTATGGATACATCGACAAGGTTCAGCGAATATTCGGAGACGACGCACCAGCTCTTGCGATGCGTGAGTTTAAGTCCGACTCCCATTTGTTTAATGGTTCTTTATTGCTGGAAAGTGGAGTAAAATTGGGTGCGTATGCCTACCTTCTGGATTTTTCCAATTCGCATCCCAATTCTACCGATACCTATGGCTTCAACGTTTCTGGGGTGAGTGAAGTAGAGGATGGTTTCGATTTTACCTACCATGCTGAATATGCGGTTCAGAATGATGCGGGTGAGATCTCACCGAGCTATAATACCGACTACCTGCACCTCATTCTTGGAACTTCCTACGAAGGATTCACCTTCAAAGGAGGCTACGAAGTGTTGGGAAGCGACAATGGAGTGGGGTTTAAGACTCCTCTTGCCACGCTTCATGCCTTTAATGGTTGGGCCGATGCGTTTCTTGGAACTCCGGGTGCGGGACTGGAAGACTTGTATTTCTCAGTAGGAACCAATGTGGATAAGGTTGCACTAACAGCTGTGTATCACAACTTTTCTGCGGACAAAGGAGGAACGGACTTTGGCAGTGAGATTGATGTATTAGCCGTATTGCCGGTCAACAAGCAGCTCAAGTTTATTGCCAAGGCCGCCTTCTACCAGGGGGGTGGCGGCATACCCGGAAGCGACAAGCTTTGGCTGGAAGCTGACTTTACGTTTTAACTTACGGATTAAAAACTGGAAAAATATTTCCGAAAAAATTTAACCATCCATGTACAACTTCAACTTTTCTGGATTCAAAATCTCGATTAATGATCCGTCTATTCGAATCAGATCCTGAGAAACCGCGTTTAGACCACAACCTTTTCAGATCAAAAAAACTCAATAGTTTTTTGGAGCAAATGCCATGGACTTTTCGACTAAGAATTTCTTTATGGCCAAAAAAAATGTTGGGAAGGTTTCTATGTGAACCTTGCTGGTATCGTAGTGAAATTTGGACATGATGTTCCAACCGATGTCAATTTGAGCATTCGGGATAACGCGATAAACATGTGCCACCTGAGCCTTATTACATAGGTCCATAATGGCACTGACAAAATGAGCGCATTCATAGTCCATGTGTCTCAATTTACCAAGATCGGTGATCACCGTAAATCCCGGTTTAGTGCCTTCGATAATGGACTCAACAAGCTGATAACATTGTTCCGACTACGAGTAATCCACGGATTCGCTGAAATGCACAATGAGAAGCTTCGTCTGGGTTGACTATGGAATCGAACATGGGGGCTTTTTTAAAATCATCGGTAAACAGTCTATTGGTTTATCAGGTCAATTTGCCTCGGCCTCAAGAGATTGAAGGCATGCACCGATCGCTGCAAGCGCGTTGGATATATCTGCTCCAATTTGTGATGTTTGATAGGCGATTCTGCCATCCGATGCGAGGATGGTGATAATGTTAGAGTGGGCAAAATCCATAGCGGAGGTTTTTCGGTATTTCATCCCAAGTGAAACAGCCAGTTCGAGTACACCGTCCTCATCGCCTGTGAGAAGTAGCCATCGGTCTGGATTGAATCCATAGTTTTGTTCCAAGCTCTTCATTCGTTCTGGCGTGTCGTTCTTCGGATCAATTGAGATGAATGAGAAACTTACCTTATCGGGATCTTGTTCTGGACCTTTGAGTTCGGCTTCGATTCGCCTGAGGTCTGCAATAATACGTGGGCAGGCATACTGACACGAGGTATAACCCATAGCCACCACGCGCACTTTCCCTTTTAAATCGCTCAACTTGATGGGTTTGTTATCCTGGGTCCACCATTTGGATTCGAGGTCGTAAAGTGAGCCTTCCAAAGCTTGAGCCGGTGGCAGTGTCAGAAGCAAATTCTCAGCGAAAGAACAGGTCATTACTGCTAACGTTAGAGCAAAAAAGAATAATGATTTCATGGCGAGTGTCTAATTGCTTTCGATGCTGCGTGCCCCTCGAAAACCAAGATTTGAAACGGCATAGTTTCCTTTCAGGCTTGAACGAAATGCATAGCGCATGAATGCGGCATAATTGTGTGGGTCGGCAGTGCCAAGGGCTCCTCCTGCACAATAGAGTGCCCGGTCCAAACCGGAATCTGCACGAGACTCGCCGGTAACCATAGAATTGTTGAAATCACGAACCCATTCCCACGTGTAGCCATGCAAAGCTCTAACTCCATAGACGTTGGGTGTGGCCTCTTTTACTGACTCCAGAAACTCCGAATTAGGTTTCCCATACCATTCCAATAATCGAGCAGTACGATTTTCTTCGTGTCACGGATGAAAGGTGGTGTTTGTCTTGTAGAATGAATGAACCAGATCGTTTTAACAGAGCAATTGCTCAATTCGATATGCTAAACGCGCAGGATCCGAATCATCGCCTTGTTGATGGTGAAGCTGTTCCGTTCGAATTGTTCTTTGCGAACAAGATGACCGATTGGGTATTTCAATTGGATTCAAATGCATCGGAAGTGGTACGTTTGGCTGCTCGTTGTCAGCACCTTTGTCGCTGGGAAATTCCTCGATCAAGTTATCCGGAAGGGAGAGTAGGGTATCTCAATTGGAGAAAAAATCTAAAATCGTTTCATGCCGGAAAGAGTGCTGAAGTGCTCAAAGAAGTTGGATTCGACCAATCAACCATCGACCGTGTGCGTGATATTAATCTCAAAAAAAACCTCGAGAGTGATCCCGAAGTGCAAGTGATTGAAGATGCGCTGTGTCTGATTTTTATTGAAAACCAGTTTGATGATCTAATTGCGAAAACTACTGACGAAAAGATGATTTCAATTCTGCAAAAGACGTGGAATAAAATGTCGGACAAAGCGAAAAAAATAGCTTCATTTTTGATTCTATCTGATAACGCTCAGCGGCTATTAAAACTGGCGTTGAATTCTTAATTCCACATTCAGGAGATTATTGGAATCAATCCTCTGAGTTTAAGAATTGTTCGATTGCCGGGGCTAAGTATTCTGCGATTTTACCAGCTGCAATTGATTGATCAGAAATGGTTCCAACGGTTTTATTAATATCGAAAATTACTGTTTCTCCATTACATATTGCATAGTCGATTTTGCCATAATTCAGATGCATTGCATTCCTAATCTCAACTATCTCTGTTGGAGGAGTTCCTGGACCAAACTCAATTTGGGTTCCCGTAGTGAATACAGGTTCGAAACTAGATTCTACGTTAATGTAGTAACGATTACCGAGAAAGTAGCACTCACGGACGACATAATATTCGCCTAAGCGTTCGGGTAAAAACTTTTGCACCACCAATCCATTTTTGAAATATTTTTTGGGGACCTTGTTGAGATTTTCGAAAACCTGATATTGGTATTTTGATTCTATATCCGGGTGTTTAGATAAACGTCTCTTGAGGCCTTGGAGTTTTCTAAAAATGTAATTTATTGGAGGGAAGCCCTGGATTCCGCTTCGAATTTTTAATCGGTCGTTACCACTAGCGTCCAGTTAAAAGTCGTTGAGTATCAACTGGTTAGGGTTGTAATAACCGTGATTGCTTGTATCATTATTCATAAATAGTTGTTGGAGAGGATCTTTAGAAAACACGTTAACGCTGATCACTTGCAGGATTCGGCTCATGCTTTGGTCAATTCCAAGTGTCTTATTGAGACAGGACACCATCAGATAAACACACGTAGCAGTCCATATCTGGGTCTTCACCGCGTTCTCGCTAAGCCCGTAAAACGCCTTGATTCTCAAGTTTTGCTTGATCCATTTGAAGAAGAGTTCGATCTGCCATCGAGCTTTGTAGATCTTCGCTATCACGATGGCGTCGACTTCGAAGTTGTTGGTTACGAACACGAGCAGTTTGCTCGTCTCTGTTTCGAAAAAGCTAATTCGTCTGAGGTCGCGTGGATAGTGCCTCTTGCTTTTCGGATCGTTGAGACGGATCGTTTGATCGCACCTCAAACCAATGGATTTGTCCACCGCTGGGGACTCCTTGACATAATAGCTCATGTTGGATTTGGCTCTGGTCACGAAGAAAGCCAATGCCGAGCGGATCCGATCGAGCCGCCTGAAATCGACGTATCCACGATCCATTACATAGAAGGCTCCGGCCTCCAAGACGATCCAATCCAGAGCGTTGACGTCGTGAACCTTTCCCTCGGTGATGGCTATGAATACGGGGATGGAGCCCCGCAGGTCTATCATAGTGTGAAGCTTCTGCTTTTTCTAGGCATGGGATATTTGGATACGCAACGATCAAACTGCTTCCGGCCGAGAATGTCTGTAATTTGAGAAAAGACAAGATGGCCAATATTCATATTGGCTAGTCTCAATAAGACTCCAATTCAGCAAAACCAAATTCAAATGCGTGACATGCAAAAAATCTCCTTTTATACTCTATAACATTAACTTACATATTTTAAAACTGTCCTTAACTGGACACTAGTGGGTCTGGAATCCCAGCGAAATTTAGATCCGTTTTTACAATCACCGGCTCATTATATACGTCCTCTTGTGAAAGTAAATGTTTGCAAACTTTAGATTTACGAATGTCGAAGATATTAGCATTTATTTGGCTTGGATATCGAGCCGCAAACTTTTGGTATTCGGTTGGAACAACGGAGAGATCCACATGGACAATCACCAAGTCTGCCGGAACGAAAGTGTCTGTACCAAAAAGATCTTCAATGTCAGCTCCAGCCTTTACCCAATGCTGTCGTAACAAATTTATCAGTTTTGTATCATTGAAAGTTTTCTGCGTCGTTTTATGAAGAATAACTATTTTGCGATTCTTAAGGTACATTCTCAGTAATAATGTGTATTCAGCAGTCCAAATCACGCAATCCAGTAGATAGATTTTCGTTAAATCGAGCTTATTTAAAAAATTCTCCGTATTAACTGTGCGATCAATTCAGCTAAGGGTAAAATTGTCAGCTCACCGATTTATAAAAATAATCTTTGCCTTGCATTGACTTGGAAATTGGAAGGGGCTTTCAATGTCCTAAGTATTTATGGATATTGGAAACCTAGGACCTGGCTTATACGAATCTTCGTGGATCGGATTGGTATTCAATCCGCATTCGGAGTGCTTTCAGCTTACCTTTGTCCTCCAGGCTAAGCCTGATTCTTCGAATAAGTCCGATACCGTTACACGTACCTTATGCCTCAATGAGAAGTATGAGAGTTGGGTGCTGGATTTTGCTTCAACTGCGAATCTTTGCTACAGTAAGAGTCAGCCTCGGCAGTGTTTGCCTGGTAGCATAGAAATTGACTGCGATGTTTCACTTAAAGCGTTACCCTCCTGTACGAAACGTGCGTGCATCCACCAAATTCATTTCGAAGATTACACTTTTGAAGTACCTACTGCTAAAAGTATTAGTAAGGTAATTGAAGAGTAGGTCTGTTTGGAAGTTTATGCGGACAGTTTTGTCTCCAAGGAAACGGGATAAGTAACTTTAAAACAGGTGCCTGCTTCCTTGCTTGATTGCACCTCGACGGTTCCTTTTAAAAAGAATTCGGTCAGAAACTTAATACTGTAGGTGCCTAGCCCTCGCATGCTGTTTTTAGTCGAGAAATAGGGCTTAAATAAATGGGCTCTTATTTCTTCTTCTATGTAACCCGGGTTGTGAATCCAGAATTCTACCTGTCCGGACCTCTTTCCAAGTCGACAACCTAAGGTGATTACTTGGCCTGGTTTGGATGCTTCAATGGCATTTTTGACCAGATTAGTTAGAACCCGACGAAGTAAAACCGGATCTGTAAACAGGATAATTTCCGTGGCGTCTTCGCTGATCTCGAGCTTTACGCCATGATCTTTTTCAACCGGGTAAAAGTGAGCTGCCAGTTTTTCCACTTCTGTTAGAGCGTTTACCTCGGTTGGTTTCGCTGACATTTTTTTCATTTCCATGGAAGCGACTGCTTGTTGAGCCGACACCTCCAGTCCGAGTTCTCTGGAAATCATACTAATGTTTTCTGTCCAACGAGTCAGCTTCTCTGGCTCGTTCTCGCCTTTTTTGCAAAACTGATTGAGTAACTCTGAATTGGCGATGACTTCAGTAACACGATTTGCCAAATCATGCATGAAGAGGTTCTGCAAGAGTTCCTTTTTTTTGGCTTCTGTGATCTCCTCAATCGTTAGCATGAGTTGTGTCTGATTTTCCGAGAAGATCTTTTTCAGAGAAACTTTTAACACGTGACTGTGATCCTCGTGATCCATGTATTCGCATTCGCCTTGGATCCCAAGATGCAAGTTGACATTTCTTGGTAAAATACCCGTACCGAAAAAGTGACTCAATAATTTGCCTTCAATTGAGCCAATGCAGCCCTGCCATTCGTGAGCCTTGATAAGTTGGTGCAGGTAATAACCTTCAACTTGAGAATTGAATTGCCTGTTGAGCCAACTGAGAGCCCGCGCATTTGCCTTTAGTATTCGGCCGTCTCGCCGTAGCAAAAAAACAGGGTCAGGCAGTCCGTTTAAATAAGGATCCGGCAAGTTTGAAACCAAAGATGCGGAAGAATTCGTAAAGAATTCTATTCCGGTAGTGCCACGAGTTAACACAGGTGGTAGGGACATGGTTGGTAAGGATTGAGTGGTAAGACTTGGTAGCGTCTCTGTCGTTGGGTGAGATTTTGCGGATCTCAAAAGCAGTAAGGTAATTCACAATGGATACTAAATTAATTGAGATGTAACGCCTTCTTTCGTATAAAGGCGTTTCCTGGATACTTTTAGTGGTTTCCCCTAAAGGAACCATCGTAATTGCACTCTATTCAAATGGGGAAAAACAGATTTTGTTCAATTAAATTGATTTTTCAGCGCATTTATGTGGTGTAAACGAGAATGGGTAGAATTTTGGATTAAATGACTTGGAGACTAAGTTTGGGTAGATTTTTCCGCTGAACACAGTTTGGAATCCTCGCTTGCTTTCTGGTGGACTAATGACCAATTTCTCACGGTTAATTTTTCAGCTATGGTTAATAGATATTCTATCGGTATTGTGGGAGCTACAGGTGCAGTGGGTCAGGAACTGATACACCTGTTGTACGAACGTCAATTTCCGATCAAGGAACTCAAGCTTATGGCTTCGGCTCGTTCGAAAGGTAAAACTATAAGTTATAAGGACCATTCCTGGATCGTTGAAGAAGCTACTCCCGAGGCATTTGACGGCTTGGACATTGCCTTGTTTAGCGCAGGTGCGAGTACTACCAAGATTCTGGCTCCGGAAGCGGCCCGTCGAGGCTGTGTTGTGGTAGACAATAGCTCTGCCTTTCGCTTGGATCCGGATGTTCCCTTAGTCATCCCTGAGATCAATCCAGATGCAGCTGGCGATCACAAAGGCATTATCGCCAACCCCAATTGTTCCACTATCGTCGCGTTGATGGCATTATATCCGCTCCATTTGAAATTTGGATTAATGCGATTTTTCGCTTCTACCTATCAGGCTGTCTCGGGTACAGGTGCGGCGGCGATCATCGAGTTGGAGAACCAGGTTAAGGCCCTTGTGGCCGGGGAACCGGTTGAAAAAAACGTATACCCTCACCAAATCGCATTCAATGTTCTGCCGCATGTGGATGTATTTTTGGATAATGGCTATACGAAAGAGGAAATGAAAATGCAGAATGAAGGTCGAAAGATAATGAGCCTTCCGGATGTAAGAGTAAGTTGTACCTGTGTCCGCGTTCCAGTCTATCGTGCGCATTCCGTCTCAATTCAGGCTGAATTTGAAAAACCGGTGGACGTCGCCGAAGCCAAAGCCGCTGTGGATGCCTTCCCTGGAAGTGAACTATGTGACGATGTTGAGAACCTTCACTATCCTATGCCCATCGACTATTCCGGCAAAGTAAATTGCGGTGTTGGGCGAATTCGAAAGGATACCGCATTTGATAACGGACTCTCGCTTTGGGTCAGTGGAGACCAACTCTGGAAAGGTGCTGCATTGAACGCTGTTCAGATTGCAGAGCTTCTCCATGAACGTGGTTGGGTAAGGGGTAACCGCTGAGTGAATTTTGTTGTGAAATCTGTCTCTTTCCAGGGTCGTCAGTTTTTTGGATTTAGTGCTTGATTACCCATAGCACAGATGGCTTCCTATCCACCCTTTATGGGGGCGAATAGCTCAGTTTGGTTAGAGCAACTGGTTTACACCCAGTAGGTCGGCGGTTCGAGTCCGTCTTCGCCCACCATCCCCAAAATTGAACTTCATGAAACACACAATATCGGTCCTAGTTGAAAACAAATTTGGAGTGCTGGCCCGAGTGGCAGGCATGTTCAGTGGCCGCGGTTTCAACATTCATTCACTTAATGTTGCTCCCACCCATGATAGCTCCCTTTCACGAATTACCGTCGTGGCTGTTGGCGACGACTTGGTGCTGGATCAAATTATCAAACAACTTAATAAGCTCATTAATGTTATTCGAGTTACCGATTTCAAACGGGACGAAGCAGTTGAGCGGGAATTGCTTTTAGTAAAGCTCGCCGCCGACTCCGAAAACCGTTCTGAGATTATCCAGATTTGTGACATTTTTCGGGCCAAGATCATCAACGCGCACAAGGATTCTATGATTCTTGAGCTAACAGGTGATGAAGGTAAAGTCCGCGCCTTTCTCGATATGATCGAACAGTTTGAAATTCTAGAACTTTCCCGCACAGGAAAACTAGCGTTGGAACGAGCAAGAAATAATCCTCCGGTACAATAATCCCGGTTAATAAAAAGCAACTTACAGCCTCTGTAAATTATGCCAGCTAAAGTATACAAAGATAAAGACGCCAATATCGCTTCTATCAAACGAAAGACTCTGGCCGTTATTGGCTTCGGTTCTCAGGGACACGCCCATGCCCTGAACTTGAAGGAAAGCGGTCTCAATGTGATCATCGGACTCTATGCCAAGAGCAAGTCAGTTGAAGTAGCCCGTAAGCAAGGTTTCGAAGTGTTCGAAACAGCTGAAGCTGTGAAACGTGCCGACGTGATCATGATTGCTGTGCCAGATATGAAGCAGGCTTCTGTTTATACAAAGGACATTGAACCAAATCTGACTGCCGGCAAGGCAATCATGTTTACGCATGGTTTCGCCATCCACTTTGGACTTATAACTCCTCCGAAGGACATCGATGTTATCATGGTTGCCCCTAAAGGTCCTGGGCACACGGTCCGTATTCAGTACCTCGAAGGTAAAGGCGTGCCTGCATTGATCGCGATCCATAACGACGCTACCAAGAATGCGAAGAAAATAGCTTTGGCCTGGGCCAAGGGTATAGGTGGTACGCGCGCCGGAGTTATTGAAACTACTTTTAAGGAAGAAACCGAAACCGATCTATTCGGAGAGCAGGCCGTTCTTTGTGGAGGTGCTTCCGCTCTTGTAACCGCAGGCTATGAAACGCTGGTTGAAGCAGGCTACCAACCTGAAATGGCTTACTTTGAATGTCTTCATGAGCTCAAGCTGATCGTTGACATGATGGTTGAGTCCGGAGTTGCAGGCATGCGTTTCTCAATTTCTGAAACAGCCAAATATGGTGACATCACCCGTGGTCCCCGTATTATTACCGCACAGACCAAAAAAGCCATGGGCCAAATTTTGAAGGAAATCCAATCCGGAAAATTCGCCAAACAGTGGGTTGCCGAATACGAAGCAGGTCTTCCAAACTACAAAGCATTGCTGAAGGCCGGCGAGAAGCACAACATCGAAAAAGTGGGTGGTCGTCTTCGCGGATTGATGCCTTGGGTTTCCAAGAAGAACATTAAAGGAGTTCAAGCTGCTTACTAAGGTCTTTCTTTAGTTTTTTTAATACTGGCGCGGAGACTCTCAAAGGTCTTCGCGCTTTTCTTTTTCTTCAAGCTACCCTACTGCTATTCACGTGTCTCAAACTATCACATTAGCTACTCGAAAGAGTCCTCTGGCGTTGGCGCAAACCTTACTGGTTGAATCGGCCATTCTTAAGGCGTTTCCCGGGACAAAGGTTGTTCAGGATCCAATGACGACTACGGGGGATCAGCGCTTGGCGTGGTCTTTGGAAGAAAAAGGCGGGAAAGGTCTTTTTACCAAGGAGTTGGAAATAGCCATGTTGGAAGGTCGAGCTGACTTAGCCGTTCATTCTGCCAAAGACATGCCCACTGAAATGGAACCAGGTTTGGTTATTGTCGGCTTCCTTCCGCGTGAGACGGTGGAGGATGTTTTGGTAAAGAGGGTTGGTATAGAAAGCATCAGCAAACTCGCTACAGGTAGTCCTAGGCGAAGGGCCCAGGCAAAATTGTTTTTACCCGACGCCGAGTTCGTTGAGATTCGTGGTAATGTAGGTACGCGGCTCAGTAAGATTCAGTCAGGTGAGGCGGATGCAACCATCTTGGCCTCCGCGGGATTAAAACGCTTGGGGATAAGCGAATGGGAAGGCCTCGAATTTGAATATCTCAGCCTGAATCAAATGATTCCGGCGGTAGGGCAGGGCGCTATTGCATTGCAATGCCGGGCAGGAGAAGAAGAACGTTTTAGAGCGTTAACCGATCCCGTTACGAATCAAGCGGTTTGCATCGAGCGCGAGTTTCTTACCTTGGTTGATGGAGGTTGTCAGACTGCATTTGCCGCTCACTTCATGGATAATACCTTGCTTGCCTTCCATGAGTCCGCCGGTCGCTTTACCCTCTCCTTCAATTCATTGGATATGGATGAAATTCGCCAGGCCATCAAAACCGTTTTGGGAGAGTTTCGATTATGAGTAATGGCATGGTCTATTTGGTAGGCGCAGGGCCCGGTGCTTCCGATCTTGTTACAGTTCGTGGCAAAGAGCTTATCAAACAATGTGATGCCTTGGTTTATGACTACCTGGTTTACGATGAGCTGTTGAACTGGACGAAGCCCGATTGTGTAAAGATCTATGTTGGGAAGCGGTCCGGTTACCACTCCAAGCCTCAAGAAGATATTGAGAAACTGCTCATAAACTATGCCAGGGAAGGTATGATGGTCGTGCGGCTTAAGGGTGGAGATCCTCTTATCTTTGGTCGGGGAGGAGAAGAGGCCGATGCGCTTTCAAACGCTGGTATTACTTTTGAGATTATTCCTGGTGTAACTGCATCCATGGGAGCAGCAGCTTCCATGGGTATTCCGCTTTCTCACCGACACAATAGCTCCGCCATCGTATTGGTTACTGGCCACGAAGATCCTGAGAAACCCGATACCTTTGTTAATTGGAAGCATTACGCTAAACTAAATGCTACCCTCTGCATATATATGGGGTTGACCAAGATTGATCACATATCTGCCGAATTACTTAAAGCAGGAATGAGCCCCGAAACTCCCGTTGCCATTATCCGCTGGGCGACTTTGCCAAATCAGGAAAGCTGTATCGGTAAATTGGGCACTATTTCAAAAACGGTAAAGGAGACAGGAATAAAACCACCTGCAATGATTATAGTTGGAGATGTCGTAAAGGACGCGCCCAAACATTCCTGGTTTGAGCGACAACCGCTGTTTGGGAAACGAATCGCAATTACCCGCACCCGGGAGCAATCGAGTGAGTTGATGCGCCGCCTTATTCGTCTGGGGGCTGAAGTGTTGGAGCTTCCACTTATTCAGGTGAGCTCAGCTGTTAACGAAGCAGTTAAAAAAGAAATCTTTGCAGAACTTGGATCGTATGACTGGATTATTTTTTCGAGTCCCAACGGTGTAAGGTTCTTTTTCGAGGCGTTTTTTAATGAATTCAAGGATGTGCGCTCCATGGGCTTTATGCGGATTGCTGCGGTTGGCCCTGCCACGGTTAAAGAAATTGAAAAGTTTCGCCTAGAAGTAGAGATCATGCCTGAAATCCACACAGGGCCTGAGTTGGCAAAAGCCCTTCTCGAGACAGGAAGCATAGAGCATGCAAAAGTTTTGGTTGTTAAAGGTAACCTTGGGACTGAGGACATGATTAAACCACTTGAAGATCAATGGGCTATTGTGGATCGATTCGAAGTCTACAAGACAGAGCCAACCGATCTTTCTGTGAATGAAGCTGCAGGCAAGTTTCGAGAGCTTGGTGCTCATGGTATCACATTCACCAGCGGCTCTACAGCTCGGTCCTTTGTCAAGCAAGCCAAGGCGTTTCAATTGGCGGACGGGGCGGTAAGACCCAAGACGTTTAGTATGGGTCCTCAGACAAGCAAAGTAATGAAAGAAGTCCATATTCCACTTGATAAAGAAGCTAGGAAATCCTCGCTGGATGGATTGATTGACGCGATCGTGGAGGAACTAGGTAATAAAAGTTAGAACAAACCCTTTTTAGTTTAACCACAGATGAACACAGATTCACACAAATCAAATTGCGGGAAAATCAAATCAGGATTTATCTACGTGAATCTGTGTTCATCTGTGGTCATCTGTGGTCAAGAATTAGCGCTACTATTTCAATGAATGTTCCATTTTTAAATTTTCACGAAACGCATCAAAAGTTAAAACCCGACTTTTTGGCGGCGTTTGAAGAAACACTGGATTCAGGTCAATTTATTCTGGGTAACCAGGTTGCCGAGTTTGAAAAGGCCTATGCTGAGTTGATGGGTGCTGAAGAAGTGGTTGGAATAAATAATGGTACCTCTGCTTTGCATCTTTGTGTGCGAGCGTGTGGGATTCTTCCTGGCGATGAAGTTATTACGACCCCTTTCACGTTTATGGCTTCGTCCTGGTGTATCAGTTACGAGAAAGCCGTGCCGGTCTTTGCCGACATCGATCCATCGACTTATATTCTGGATCCTGAAAAAGTTGAAGCGGCGATCACCGAGAAGACCAAAGCGATAATTGTGGTTCATCTATTCGGTCAGTCCGCTCCTATGGATGACTTTGTCGCATTGGCAAAAAAATACAATCTGAAGTTAATCGAAGACTGTGCTCAATCCCACCTTGCGACGTTTAATGGGAAATCTACCGGGCTGTTTGGAGATTGCGGAGCTCTTTCGTTTTACCCTACCAAGAACTTGGGTGGCTTGACGGAAGGTGGATTGTGTGTGTCGAAGGATAAGGGCATTTCGGACAAGATTCGTTTATTGCGCAACCATGCCATGCCTGATCGTTATACGTATTCGGATGTCGGCTACAACTATCGGATGGAAGGTATCTGTGGTGCGCTTTTAAAAGTGAAATTAAAATATCTTACTGCCTGGACTGAACGTCGGCAAGCGATCGCCGCCAAATATTTGTCTGGTCTAAATCTCGAAGGGCTTCGTTTGCCTCCCGTTTTTGGAAACGCTCCCAGTGTATATCATCAGTTTTCCGTTTGTCATCCGAATCGCGATGCTTTGGTTACTCATTTAAATGACTGTAGTGTGGCTACCGGGCTGTTTTATCCCAGGCCCCTGCATTTGCAGCCTGTGTATGAAAATCTGGGTCACAAAGATGGAAGTTTTCCGGTCGCCGAACGTACCTGTAGAGAGATCATTAATCTTCCGATCTACGCCGAACTGGAAGACGAGCAGGTTGATTTCATTATTGAAAGTTGTAACAGCTTCAGAGGATGAGCTCACCGCGAGTAAAGATTTGTGGAATAACCCGTGGAGAGGATGCGCGACTTGCAGTTTCTTTAGGAGCCACCTACCTGGGATTCATCTTGTATCCAAAATCCCCACGCGGCATCTCCCTGGATGATTTTGAAGCACTCAAACAAACCCTGCCCGATAGTTTCAGAGTCGCTGTGGATGTTCGACCGAGTATCGAAGAAATTAAAAAGCAGATGTCCGCAGGTTTCGATTTTTTTCAGGTCCACTTTTCAGAGATCCACGATAGTGCCTATTTATTGGAATTGTCCGAGACGGTTGGTCGGGATCGACTTTGGTTAGCTCCAAAACTTCCACCGGATATGTTATTTCCAGAATCTCTGTTTCAATACGCGGACACATTTTTGATCGATACTTACCACGCCGGAGGTTTTGGTGGGAGTGGGGAAACCGGAGATTGGGCCGCTTTTAAACAACTGAATATCGACTATCCGGAAAAATGCTGGATTTTGGCCGGTGGACTTAATCCCGAAAATATGGGTGCGGCATTAATATTGGCAGATCCTAAAATAGTCGATGCCAGTAGCGGTGTTGAGCTGAGTCCAGGAATAAAGAGTTCCGAAAAATTACGGGCGTTTTTTAGTCACCTTCCTGCTTGAGCTTGAATCTTCAATCTGAGGCCCTGGGCAAAAGTCCAAAGCTTTGCGTCGATTACAGGTCCTGTGTCCTGAATACGAATTAGTTCATCCATCAAGTTATTGATTGGTAAAGTAATCACCTCGATCGACTCGTCCGATTCAAGTTTGGTTTCGGTTTTGCCAATAATTTTTACGGTTACTAATGAAACCTGTTCGTCCGTTAAACCCGGAGAACTATATACCGGGGCACTCTCATGAGTCACCTGCCCGATGTATCCTGTTTCTTCTTCTAACTCACGTAGTGCGGCTGCTTGAATTGATTCCCCCGGATCTACCAATCCCGCAGGAAACTCTAATGAGAAATTATCGATCGCCGGTCGAAATTGCTTAACCACAATAAGCTTGGGAATTTCGCCTTCCTCTATGGCTATTATGGCAGCTGCGCCGACCGTTCCTGTTCGAGCAGCGTATTCCCAAATACGTGGTTCCCCACGAGAATTTGTGAAACTGACTTCATGAAAACTGAGCCATTTGCCTTCGTACTTTGTTTTTTTATCCATAAGAGATAGTCAGGAATTAGGATTAGGAAATCACCCTAACTCCCTGAAGACTGATTAAACAATCAATTTGAATGCTAAAAGGCGATGCCGGTCCTCCACGTTGGACCGGCATCTATTTTTGTGGAATTTATAAAAACTCCATTTTTGGCTATGCATATTTCTTGCCAAAAAAACAGGTTTCTATCTGAAGGTCTAACAATGGGTTAGGTATTTTAGAAATTTTCGATCGTCGGATTTGGTAAATTATTCCCAACCTGGTTCGCTAATTGAAAATGCTCAGGTAATTATTTCCCATAGCCATTGACGTTTGTGGTTTGTGTTTCCTATCACTGTTCACCTCCGCACATGAATTCTAAAATCGAACCTGTTCCTGTTACCCTTTTATCCGGATTTCTTGGATCCGGGAAAACTACTTTGCTCAACCGCATGCTATCCGAGTGCGGTGACATGAAACTTGCCCTCTTGGTCAACGACGTTGGTGAGATCAATGTGGATGCTGCGCTGGTTAAAACACAACTGAGGGAGCTCGATGATTCTGCAACTCAAATGGTGGAGCTTTCCAACGGCTGTATTTGTTGCTCCAGTTCGGGGGATCTTTCTGAAGCTGTTGAAGAACTGGTGAAAACGAGTGGTGCCGACCATATCGTTATCGAAGCCAGTGGGGTTGCTGAGCCAACGCAGGTGCTTCAAGCATTCTATGCCCACGATTTGTTTGGTAAATCTGTGGTCGAAATCGCGCCCATAAACGCTTTAGTAACCGTGATTGATGCTCCTCTTTTAATCAAGGAATGGAAACGAATACATAGTTCAACTACGTCGGCGGGGCTTTTAAGGCCTACTGAGGAACAGCCTGTGTTTGAATTGATGGTTGAGCAGATAGAGTGTGCCGATTTTGTTTTGCTTAATAAAAAGGATTTACTGACCGAGGAAGAGGGTGCTCAGCTATTGGGAATTGTTTCCGGCCTAAATCCCCGGGCTCAATGTCTTTTGGTTACACAAAGCGGAACGGATATTTCTGCTCTTTTGAATAGCCGGGCCTTTAAGATGGAAGATACCATCGGTGCCCCCCGGTGGATGCAGGAGCTCGAGCAGGAAAGTAAGGAACCTTCTTCGCGCTTTCAACCTGCGAGTAGTCATTCCCCCAAGATAGTTCCTGATACTTTGTCTCCGTCGGCTAAAGAACCTGAAACGGATTTCACCAGTAAGTACGGTCTGAAAACTTTCATTTATCGAAGTCGAATTCCATTTAAAGCAACCAAACTGAGTCCTTTTTTGGAGCAAACCCATCCGGGAGTGCTCAGAGTGAAAGGGTTTGCCTGGATTGCTGAGCGAGCGGAGCAGGTTGCCTTGGTTTCAATCGCCGGGGACGTGAATCGCTGTGATTTTATTGGTGACTGGTGGGCCACACGTTTTGAAAAAGGGCAAGTGAAGCGCGATCAATTCCCTGAGGAGGTTGAGCGAAGTTGGGAGGAGCCATTTGGGGACAGACGTCAAGAAATTGTATTTATTGGTATTGGGATGGATGAAGAGGCACTCAGGAGTGGACTTGACGCATGCCAACTGCAGGCTGAAGATTTTTCCTAGAAATCAACCTTACAACCTATGCCAGTTTACACCTACCGAGTCATCCATGAGGACGGGTCCAAGGGAGAATATTTCGAAGTGGAGCATTCCATGTCCGAACCCGCCCTGGATACGCATCCTGTTACTGGAGAGAAAGCGATTAAAGTCATGAGCGCTCCGAATTTGGGCATCAAACACACCACCGGCGGTACAGAGAAAAAACTCGACAACAAAAATGTCGAAAAAGCCGGGTTTACCAAATACGAAAAAGACAAGCTCACCGGAAAGTACCATAAGACAGCGGGCACGAATAAGAATCTGCCCTCGACCTTAAATACAAATACGATTCGGCAGAATTTGGGGTAGCATCTAGATACTGCTCAAAGCAGCATCCAGTCCCTCGATATCTTTCGCTCCACCCATCGCAAAGTCGGGTTTTCCTCCGCCTGAGCCTCCGAGTTGTCCGGTTAGGGCCATAACGATGTCGCCGGCTTTATGGCCCGCCTCAATGGCCTGAGGAGTACTGAGTGCGAGGATAGTGATCTTGTCACCAAATACGCCCGCAAGCACGACTACGCCTTCTCCAATGGATTTGGAAATTTGCACCGCTAAAGTCCGCATATCATTAGGATTCCCTGCCTGGACTTTTTTGACGACCCATTTAAGGCCATCACGATCCGTGGCATTATCGGCCAAATCAGTTGCTTTATTGGCCGATGCTTTTTGCTGAAATTTCTTAAGCTCCTTTTCCAGAGCTGCTTTTTCTTTCAGTAGATTTTCGAGTCGTTGATTAATTTCAGCCGGAGGGCAGGACAGCTTTTGCGATACTTCGGACAGCGAACCAATTTGTTCTTCGATAAAGTTAAAGGATGCCTCGCCTACGATGGCCTCGATTCTGCGCGTTCCGGCAGCAATGGCGGATTCCGAAAGGATTTTGAAAAAGCCTACTTCACCCGTGGCACGTGCATGGGTTCCTGCGCAAAGTTCCAGGGAGTATTGGCCGATATCTACAACCCGAACAATATCGCCATACTTTTCACCGAATTGAGCGATAACGTTTTCCGGTTTATCATCAAAGGGAACCTCGTACCAATTAATGAGGCTGTTCTTGTAGACCAGCTCATTTACAATCCGTTCGACCTCATGTAATTGATCAGCGGTTACAGCTTCGAAGTGGTTAAAATCAAAACGCAAGCGATTCGGTTCTACTAGAGATCCTGCTTGGCGGATATGGGTGCCCAGCACTTCCCGGAGCGCATGGTGCATTAAATGGGTCGCGGAGTGATTGCGCTGAATAGCCAGGCGACGTTCAGCATCCACAGATACGATTACTTGCTCATCCTGAATAAAATTCACCTCTCCTTCGATCTTGTGAAGGATGTGTCCATGAGCGTCTCTGGTAGTGTCGACAATTTTAAATGTTTTGGGTCCTGCTTTTAGAATTCCAATGTCGCCGACTTGTCCCCCCATTTCGGCGTAGAACGGTGTACGTGCCAGAAGAATGGTTGAGTCGCCATCCTGGGAGATAATTTTCTGAACCGTGGTTTCGTAGTCGTTTAAATTTTTGATGTCGTATCCAACAAAATCAGTAGCGTCTTCATCCGAGTTACCGGCCACTTCGATAATGCTTTTCTTTTGCGCATCCTGCGACCGCTTGCGCTGTTCTTTCATCGCTTTTTCAAAACCGGGAATATCCACTTCCAGTCCTCTTTCACGTGCAATTAGCTGCGTGAGATCGAGTGGAAATCCGTAGGTGTCGTATAAAGTGAACGCGGCTTTTCCAGTTATAACACCCGAGCCATCCCGGGTAACCCGATCTAATAAAGCCAAACCTCGATCCAGTGTTTTTCCGAAGGATTCTTCTTCAGAGCGAATGATCCTTTCGATGATTTCCTTTTGCTCGACCAATTCTGGATAAACCGGTCCCAGTTTCTCGACTACCGGTGTAACCAGTTTTTCGAAGAAGCCAGTCCTTAGTCCCAGTTGATTACCAAACATGATCGCCCGCCGTAAAATGCGACGTAGCACGTAGTTGCGACCTTCATTGCCTGGAAGGATTCCATCGGCGATCGAGCAGGACAAAGTCCGGATATGATCAGCGATCACTCGAAATGCCACATCTATGGATTCCTGCTCCGTCATTTTTTGCGGAGAAACTGGAATGGTGGCTTGGTAAACTTTCCCGGATAATTCAGTCAGTGCGACAAATACATCGAGGAAAAGATCGCAGTTATAATTTGCCGGTGGTTGGGAAAAGTCCGTGAAATTCTTGGTCGTCCCCATGATACCACAGACCCGTTCGAATCCCATGCCCGTATCTACATGCTTTGAAGAGAGAGGAATGAAGGTTCCTAAAGGGGTGGCGTTGAATTGTATAAAAACCAGGTTCCAAATCTCTATGCAAAGGGGAGAATCTTTATTTACCAAGCTCCCCTTGGTATCCGCGTTGGGAGTTAGGTCTATGTGGATTTCGCTGCAGGGTCCGCAAGGTCCGGTTTCACCCATCATCCAGAAATTATCTTTTTTGTCGCCGTAGACAATGTGGACCTCGGGATCCAATCCCTCCTTTTCAAAAATAGCTTTCCAGTAATTGTAAGCTTCCTGATCGAAATTAGCAGGCTCATCTTCACCGGGTTTGTAAACGGAAGCGTAAAGACGTTCCTTTGGAAATTTCCAAACCTCGGTCAATAATTCCCAGGCCCAGGTGATTGCTTTTTCTTTAAAATAATCGCCGAACGACCAGTTGCCAAGCATTTCAAAGAAGGTCTGGTGGTAAGTGTCGAATCCGACGTCCTCCAGGTCATTGTGTTTTCCGCCGGCACGAATGCACTTTTGGCTGTCCGCAATGCGTGTATGCACAGCGGTTCTTTCACCGAGGAAGTAAGGGACAAACGGGTTCATGCCCGCATTGGTGAACAACAAATTCGGTGCTGTCGGTAGCAAGGGTGCCGAAGGAACTATCTCGTGCCCTTTGGATTGAAAGAAATCGAGGAATGACTGGCGAATTTCTGAAGATGTCATGTTAGCTGCAATTGACCTGGCAACTCAGATTTAGACCGAGCATGAGGACAACATTATTTTAGCGCCTCGGGAGATTGAGAGCCTGGAGCAAAGGTTTAGTATTTTTTTAAAAAGCGGCAAGGATCGCGGCTTCCATTTCCGAAGTTGAAGCTGGCTTGGCTCCAAAAGAGATGTCGCCTGTCCGCGTGCCTCCTTTTACGGCGGTTTCGACGGCTTTTTCAATTTCGGTGGCTATGGCATCGAGTCCAAAGCTGTAGCGCAGCATCAATGCCGCGCTTAAGATCTGAGCACAGGGATTGGCCAAGTTTTTACCCGCGATATCGGGTGCAGTTCCACCCGCTGGTTCAAATAGTCCAAATGGATTGCCTAAACTGTTTTTCCCTGCCCCTAGACTGGCGGATGCCAACATACCCAATGAGCCGCAAATTACCGCCATTTCATCTGAAAGAATGTCTCCAAACATGTTTTCAGTGAAGAGCACGTCGAACTGGTTTGGATCTCGAGCCAATTGCATGGCGGCGTTGTCCACGTACATGTGGGAGAGTTCGAGTTCGGGTGCATTGGCTGCCACATACTCAGTGACTGTTTTCCGCCAAAGCACAGAGGTCTCCAAAACATTGGCCTTATCGACTGAACAGAGACGCTTGGCTCTTGATCGTGCGGTTGCGATTGCCACGTCAGTAATGCGTTCGATCTCAGATTTTTTGTAAACCATAGTGTCAATCGCCTGAATGTCACCGTCCTCGAGAGTCACCGTTTCCTTGGGTTGTCCGAAATAGATACCTCCTGTAAGTTCCCGGATGCATACGATATCGATCCCGTTGGGAATGCGTTCCGTCTTCAAGGGTGAGGCTTCGGTAAGTTCGGAGTAAAGGAGGCCTGGACGAATGTTGGCAAAAAGAGAGAACGCTTTTCGAAGAGGTAGCAGAGCCGCCCGCTCAGGCTGCTCCTTCGGAGGTAATGACTCCCACTTGGGTCCACCCACGGATCCGAAAAGAATGGCATCGGCTCTTTTACAAATTTCCAAAGTCGAGTTCGGCAGAGCCTCGCCGTGGTTGTCGATGGCGATTCCGCCTACGTCTGCCTGTTCAAAGTCCAGCTTTAACTGGTGTTTCTCGGCTACGACTTGTAGCACGTTTAAGGCGACTTGCATGACTTCGGGGCCAATGCCATCGCCAGCTAGTACGGCAAATTTGAGAGTACTCATAGGATTTGTAAGTGTCTTTTTGGAAAAGCGTGGGACCCTCGCAAGTTCCGAAAACGAAATCAAGGAATTACTCCATAATAGATAAGAGCCAGGACAGCTTTTAAATTGATTCAGGCACTTCCGTCCACAATGTGGCAGGAATGAAGTTTTTCAGCCAAGAGTTGGGCATGGCCGCAACGAATATGTATCTCTTTCTCGATGAGGATACCGGTAAAGCGATTGTGTTCGATGCGCCGGAAAGGGCGTTTGATGTGGTGGAACATATTCGAAAAGAAACACCCTTCGATTTGGAAGCGCTTTATCTTACTCATGGCCACTGGGACCATATGTATGATGCCTGGAGGTTTTCTGAGGCCGGCGTGCCTGTTTACGGTCACAAAGACGATCAGGCTCTTTTTGAAGATGCCGAAGTTCAAAAATCATTTTTGTTTGGTGACCTGGATCTTCGTTCCGTAAAAATCGATCATTGGTTGGAACTCGGTTCATCTTTGACCCTACTTGGTAAATCAACGGAAGTCCGTCATGTTCCAGGCCATTGCGCTGGTAATGTATTATTTTATATCGCCGAATTAGAACTGGCTGTGGTTGGAGATGCGATTTTCGCCGGGAGCATTGGAAGGACCGATTTACCCGGAGGAAGTATGAAGGTTTTAGAAAACTCAATTCGTACTCAAATTTATACCTTGCCCGACCACACTCAACTGTTGTCAGGCCATGGTCCTGTTACGACCGTGGGGCGGGAAAAAGTTTCAAATCCCTACGTACGACGCTTGTTATGACCGATTCTCATTTCATGGAAGCTGCCCTGGTCGAGGCCAGGAAAGGTTGGGGCAATGTTGGAGCAAATCCGATGGTCGGAGCCGTGATTGTTGAGGGGGAGGAAATCGTTAGTCGCGGACATCATGAATTTTTCGGAGGACCCCATGCAGAAGTAAATGCACTAAAAAACCTGGAGCGAAAACCAGCTGAAGATGCGGTCATGTATGTTACTCTCGAACCTTGCAGCAGTACTGGCAAAACGGGTCCATGCACGAGTGTAATTCTTGAAAGTGGTATACAGAAAATTGTGATTGGTGCTATTGACCCTGATCAGAGACATCGTGGACGTGGCGTAGCCCTAATTCGGGAAGCAGGGCTGGATGTTACAACTGGTATTCTAAAGGAAGCCTGTGAGGATTTAAACTTAATCTTTAATCATACTGCTACGCATGAGGGACCCTTTCTGGCAGGGAAAACAGCGACAACCCTTGATGGAAAGGTAGCCACGCGTACGGGAAACTCAAAGTGGATCACCGGTGAAAATGCGCGCACGGATGTTATGCTGTGGCGCCGCTATTTCCCGGCAATTGCAGTGGGGGCTGGTACCGTTTTGGCCGATAATCCAAGTCTGACAATTCGGATTGGAGATGTTGTTTCATGTTCGAAGAGACTCATTTTCGATCGTAGGTTAACGACTCTTTCTGGTCTAAGGGATCTCAAGGTTTACAACGATGAATTTAAAGAGAAAACGATAGTCGTTACGCATGATGATGTAGAAGGTTCGAAAGAGCTCCTGGCGCATGGGGTTTCCATTTGGACTCTACCGAAGGAAGCCAACGAGTTTTGGAAGGCTTTCAATACCCGGTGTATCCAGGAAAAAATTTCGGGAGTCTATTTTGAAGGAGGACCTGGGCTTTTGAGCGATCTTCTGCTCAACCGCCAGTTGCATTATCTTTTCGCCTACCGTGCTCCAAAGTTTTTGGGAGATGCAAAAGCACCTTCGTTTGTTGAAGGGCAGGAAATTGCAATAATGGAAGCTGCTTATTCACTCAGCCAGGTGCAGCATGCCCTGTTTGGGGACGACCAATTAATGCGAGGATTTCTTAAATACCCGGAAGAATGAGTACCATTTATTTAGCGACAAACAATGCGCATAAAGTTGAGGAACTTTCGGCTATGTTTGAAAGAGAGAATCTTCCCGTAACGGTGAAAAGTGCCGTTGGAATTGGAGGTATGCCTGAGGTTGAAGAAACCGAAAGCACGTTTGTAGGGAACGCCACTTTGAAGGTGATGGCCCTGGCGGATCGTCTTGGTGAAGGTGAGTATGCATTGGCTGATGATAGTGGAATCGAGGTAGATGTCCTGGATGGAGCTCCCGGTATTTATTCAGCTCGTTTTGCAGGCGCAAGTGCATCGGATGGAGCCAATCTTGCCAAGCTGTTGATTTTAATTTCTCAGGTCCCTGAGAATAATCGAGGTGCGCAGTTTGCCTGTAGCCTGGTGTTGGTAAATGCAAAGGGTGAGCGGTTTTCATTCTCGGATATTTGTCGCGGAAGATTGATTCCTGAATCCCGTGGAGAAAGGGGATTTGGCTATGATCCTGCCTTTATTCCTGAGGGTTATGACGAGACATTCGGAGAACTTGATTGGTCAGTGAAATCAAGAATCAGTCACCGCGCAAAAGCACTGCAACAATTAGTCAGTTGGCTGAAAGATAATCTTTAAACCGCTTCCAGCTTTGTGCAGACGTCGTCAATGATGAAGTCTGGTGTGGAAGCTCCCGCTGTTACTCCTACGGTTTGAAAATTCATGATCTCTTCGATATCCAAATCATCCCACGTTTCGATATGGTAGGTTGGAAGCTTCTGTTGTTTTGCCAGTAGGGCGAGTTTTCGTGTATTGGCAGAGTGCTTACCACCAATAACAACAATCGCCTCGGCTCCTTGTGCTGCAAGTTCGACAACACCCGTTTGGCGTTCTTTAGTTGCTCCACATATGGTATCGATGACAACCGCATCGGGATAATTACCCTTTAAGTAAACGGAGAGTTCGTGAAATTCATGCGTGAACATTGTCGATTGGGAAACCAGACAGACTTTATCCATGGTTGGAAGTTGGTCGATGTCTTCAGTTGACTGAATCACGTGTCCCTTGCCTTCGGTATAACCCATAAGCCCCATGACTTCCGGGTGCTTTGGATCGCCAAAAATCACGGTGGAAAAATCTTTTTTTGCGTGCATGCGAATCTTTCCGGCAATGATTCCCACATCCGGGCAAGTGGCGTCGCGAAATTCCATGTCGAGGCTTTTCAGGTATTTACGACGTTCTGGAGAAATGCCGTGCGCACGAACAACCATGATAGGTTCGTCCTCCTCCTTGTGAGAGACTTTTACGGCAGTAGTACTCTGGTAATCTCCAACCTCACGAATACCCTTTTGGGTGAGTTTTTCCATCATTTGCTTATTATGGATCAGCGGACCGTCTGTATACACAGGGTGTCGCCCCTCATCTGCAAATTTGGCGGCAATGTCGATGGCGCGCTCCACTCCCCAGCAGAAACCGGCGCTTTGTGATCGAATTACTTTCATTTCCCCACTTATTGGGATGCAGTTTCAAATTGTCAACGACCTCCGTCGAATGACTCAGGGTAGGGCCTCAAGACGAGAAAGCATAGGAAGAAGGATTGCAGGCGTGCCAGAATTTCTCTGAGAGGCTTAAACAATCAGTTTACGGATTTCAAAGAGGGCGCTTTACATAGCCTGTTTTTCAGTTTCCTTTCCTTGATCTTACCGTACTCTGCTACCCTTTTCCTGCATTCATGAAATCGTTCTACATTACTACCGCTATTGATTACGCCAATGGCTCTCCTCACCTGGGTCATGCCTATGAAAAGGTTTTGACCGACGTGGTGGCTCGCTTTCGCCGGGCACAAGGTGATTCGGTTTATTTCCTTACCGGATTGGATGAACACGGGCAAAAAGTGCAACAAAGTGCTGCGAAACAAGGGGTTTCGCCTCAGGCGTTTGTAGATTCCGTTGCCAGCGAGTTTCAGCTTCTTTGTGAGAATCTGAATATCTCAAATGACGCTTACATTCGTACTACTCAGGACCATCACAAGCAAGTGGTTCGTGATATCCAGCAATTGCTCTTCGACAAAGGTGAAATATACAAAGGCGAATATAATGGTTTCTACAGTGCTCGGCAGGAGCAATTTTTACAGGAAAAGGACCGAAACGAAGACGGGAGCTGGCCGGAAATATTTGGTGAAGTCTCAGAAATTGCTGAAGAGAATTACTACTTTAAACTGAGCCAGTACCAGGATTGGCTGGTTGGGTTCTTGCAGGAAAATGAAGACTTCATCTTCCCGAAATTTAGGCAAAAGCAAGTTCTTGAGTTTCTTAAAGAGCCCCTGAATGACCTTTGCATTTCCAGGCCCAAGTCTCGGTTGGAGTGGGGGATTCCCATCCCATTTGATGAAGACTACGTTACCTATGTGTGGTTCGATGCACTGATAAACTATTTAACAGCTTCCAACTTTATGGAAGGCGACACATCGCGTTGGCCTGCGGACTATCATGTTATTGGTAAGGACATTCTTATACCGGCTCATAGTATCTACTGGCCAATTATGTTAAAGGCCTGCGATATTCCCTTGCCCAGACATTTGTTGGTGCACGGATTTTGGACGAGTTCCGGTTCGAAAATGTCCAAGTCTACAGGCAACACGGTGAATGCCCTGGATCTGGCCGAAAAGTTTGGCGTGGATTCTTTTCGTTATTTTGTAACCCGCGAAATGAATGTTGGGCAGGATAGTGATTTTTCTGAAGAACAATATTTGAGGAGGTACACAAGTGATCTGGGCAATGACCTCGGCAACCTGGTTAGTCGTATCCAGAATATGGTAACGCGCTACAACTGCGGCCTGATCCCTACGGCGGAAGTTGAAGAAGTTGAAGAAAAAGAATTGAAGGAACTCTGGGCGGAAACGGCAATTAAAGTTCTCAATTTGGGCGAAGGTTTTCAGTTTCACCAGTCCCTGGAAGAGACGTTTCAATTTATTCGCGCAATCAATCGCTACATCGAGCAAAGAGCTCCCTGGAAACTTGCCAAATCGGAAGAAGCCGCGGACAAGGCCTTGTTACAAACGTCGTTGGCAGTTATTTCAGAAGGGCTTCGTCTTGCATCGATCGTCCTCAGCCCGGTTATGCCAAGTATCAGTGCGAGGATTCTTGAGTTGTTGGGTTCTGATCCCGTAGACGTTTTTGAAGGAAACCTCGTTTGGGATTTTCGACTGGAAGGTAAGTCGGTTGGTGAAAAGACCATCCTTTTTCCTCGACCTGAAAAGTAGTCCGCGTGCATGGAGTATCTACCGATAAGTAATTACGGGGGGCAGGATAACCCCGCAGGTTTGGTAACATTCTTGAAAGACTGTCAAAAGCGCTCGATCGAAGTTGGTAAACCGCAACTGGTAAATATTTCGCTCGACGTATTCCACATCGATCCGCTCGCCGTTTTGGAGGCGGTTTATGAGTCGGCGAGTCAGCATTTCTTTTTAGAAAACCCAGGGTTGGATGAATCGATTGCTGCCATCGAACAGGTCATGCAGACAACCGCGGAAGGTCCTGGACGTTTTGAAGCCATAAAGGACTGGGCTACGGGATTGTTGGACCAAACTATTTTTACGGGAAATACGGACTCTCCTTACTGTGGTATCCACTTTTTCTGTGCCTTTAATTTCTTTGATGAAGGTCAGGATGTGACAGGCTTTCCTGCCGCTCAGGCTTTCGTTCCTATTTGGCAGGTGAGTAAGAAAGACCAATACAGTTTGGCTATTGCCAACTGTATGATCGATGCAGATACCCCGGTCGAGATGATCGCTAAAAAGATCCTGGGAGCGCATCAGCGTTTTGCCTCATTTCCCTATCAGAATAGGGGCATTGATTCCAAGCCGACCAAGATTGAAATAAAACTGAATGCCGAAGCAGGAGGAAGTGACTCCTTTGAACTGTCGGTATTCAAGGCAACGGAGGCTATAAGAGAAGGAGAATTCGAAAAGATCGTTTTAGCCCGTGCATTGGATTTTAAGAGTGAGGAAAATCTCAATCCCATGCGTTTTCTTGAACGGCTGCGGAATCGTTTCCAGAGTTGTTACACCTTTTCTTATTCAGCCGGTGTGGAAGGAACATTTCTCGGTTCAACTCCAGAGTTATTAATTAGAGTTAAGGATGGTCGCTTAAGAGCCGATGCTATCGCTGGTTCTCGAGGTCGGGGTGATTCCGCAACGATCGATGCTGCCTTGGGTGCGGATTTGCTTAAGGACGACAAGGATGCGCGGGAGCATCAATCCGTGGTTACTTCCATTACCAATCGGCTGCAAAGTCTTGGGCTTGAGCCCGAAGTTCCAAACCGTCCGCGTTTACTCAAGTTGCCCAATGTTCAGCACCTCTTTACGCCCATTGAGGCGTCCTTGCCAAAAGAATTGCATATTCTTGATGTGATTAAAGTACTTCACCCGACGCCAGCTGTTGGTGGAACTCCACGTGAACGTGCCTGTGGGAAAATAAGTGATTATGAATCGTTTGTGCGTGGGCCCTATGCCGGACCGGTTGGTTGGTTCGATGCACTAGGTGATGGTGAATTTATTGTGGGGATTCGCTCAGGAATTTTAAGGGAGAACACCTTGCGATTATTCTCGGGAGCAGGGATTGTCCGTGGATCAGAACCCAAAAGCGAAAAAGATGAAACGGATCTTAAGTTTAATGCGATGCGTCAAACGATGGATTGATTAATATGACGAGCATCAACTCAGCGAATACAAATACTCTGTGGTCTTCCGTTTTGGTTGAAACTTTGTATCGCTGCGGTCTTCGGCATGTCGTCATATCGCCAGGTTCGCGATCTACTCCTTTAACAGTGGCATTTGCAGCCCACGAAGGAATAGATGCCATCCCCATTCTTGATGAGCGGTCAGCCGGTTTTTTTGCATTGGGGATAGCCAAGAAGACTCACAAGCCTGTTGCTCTTGTTTGCACTTCGGGTACCGCTGGTGCGAATTATTTTCCGGCTTTCATTGAGGCCTCGGAAGCGGGTGTTCCTTTAATAGTACTTACCGCCGATAGGCCACCAGAGCTTAGAAATTGTGGCGCGGGACAAACTATTAATCAGATCCGCCTCTATGGAGACTTTCCGGTTTTTCAGACGGAAATGGAAATTCCATCCCCGGATTTAGAAGATTTGAATTCGATGAAAATAGAATTGGCTCATGCTTTTTCTGAAGCTCTCAAGGGCCCGGTCCATCTGAATTGTCCCTTCAGAGATCCTCTTCCGCCCATCGAAGATGGTTCTGCGTGTGCTGTTGAAATTGAAGAATCTTTTTTTGACGGTATTTGTGTTTCACCACGGCCGCCTCGATCTAAAGTCGAAGCCATTCAGGTTTCTACAAATCGCGGAATTATCATTTGTGGAACTGATACTCCCGAAAATCCATTGGCTTATTGCGAGGCAGTAGCTCAATTGAGTGAAGCCTCTGGCTGGCCCGTGTTGGCAGATGGACTTTCGTCGGTAAGGAATTTTGCAAGCTTACAAAGTCGCCTGGTAACTACCTATGACCTTTTGCTGCGAAACACAGATTTAAGGAATTCATTAAGGCCCGAACAGGTAATCGCTCTCGGTCCTTTGCCAACCAGTAAAGTGCTCCGTGCCTGGTTAACCGAATCGAAGGCTTCAATGTATCATATTCATCGTACGGGCAAGAACCTTGATCCAACAGGAACGGTTGAGCGCGTATTTGATGTGCCCGTTTCAGATGTGAATGCGTGTTTCAATTTTATAAAGTCTGAGAGTTCGGATTATTCAGATAATTGGCTCAGCGCTGATTTTAAGATCCGGATGGCTTTTGATAACACCGTTGGTCAGCCCGTCGCGAAGGATTTTGAAGGCGTCGTCGCCTGGTTACTCCCGCAATTGCTGCCAAACAATACTCCAATATTTGTCGCCAGCAGTATGCCGGTACGGGATGTAGAATACTTCTGGTCTGCAAACGATAAACAGTTCCAAGTGTATGCATCCCGGGGTGCGAACGGCATTGATGGTACCTTATCCACCGCCTTGGGTGTAGCTTATGAGAACAAACCGTCGATTCTTCTCACCGGAGATCTGGCATTTCTGCACGATTCCAATGGTTTGCTAATTCGACCTAAGTTTAAAGGGCACTTAACTGTAATAATGATAAATAACCAGGGTGGGGGAATTTTTAATCATCTTCCCATTTCGCAATTTGAACCTCCGTTCGAAGAGTTTTTTGCCACCCCGCAGGAAGTCGATTTCAAGCCCTTGGTTGAAAGCACAGGTTGCACTTACAAAAAATTATCGTCTATCACCGAGCTGAAGGATCATCTAGATCTACTCCCTGATTCGGGAATTAGAGTTATTGAAATTGAAACTAATCGAAAAAAAGATTCTGAATTCCGTCTAGAGCTTTTTAAAACTATCAGTGCCTCTTTGTAACAAAATTAATCCCACCTTTTACTAATCATGAACTGGAAACGTGTTAAAGACTTCGAAGATATTATTTACGAAAAGGCCGATGGCATTGCCAAGGTGACGATCAATCGTCCTCACCGGAGGAATGCATTTACGCCGACCACCGTTTTTGAAATGTACGAAGCCTTTTCCGATGCCCGGGAAGATCCCAAGGTTGGTGTAGTCTTACTCACAGGAGCTGGACCACACACGGATGGAAAGTTTGCATTCTGCTCGGGCGGCGATCAGGGCATCCGTGGGAAGGCCGGGTATATCGATAAAGTTGGCGTGCCACGTTTGAATGTGCTGGATCTGCAAAGGCTTATTCGCTCCATGCCTAAAGTGGTTATTGCCCTGGTTGCCGGTTACGCTATCGGGGGTGGGCACGTATTGCATGTGATCTGCGATCTGACAATTGCTGCCGACAATGCAATCTTCGGGCAGACCGGACCCAAGGTAGGGAGTTTTGACGGTGGATTTGGGTCGAGTTATCTGGCGAGTATCGTTGGACAGAAGAAAGCTCGAGAGATCTGGTATTTATGTCGTCAGTATAATGCTCAAGAGGCGCTTGATATGGGCCTGGTAAACAAGGTCGTGCCAATTGAAGAACTCGAAGCTGAGGGTGTTCAATGGTCCAGAGAAATTTTGGAAAAAAGTCCGCTTGCTATTCGTTGTCTGAAGTCTGCCTTCAATGCAGCACTTGATGGACAGGCAGGGATTCAGGAACTGGCTGGCAATGCAACCTTACTTTACTACATGAACGAGGAGGGTTCAGAAGGAAAACAGGCTTTTCTTGAGAAAAGAAAACCTGCTTTTGAAAAGTTCCCTTGGCTCCCCTGAGAGTACGCAGATTGGCTCATGGTATGGCAGGTTTGTTTTTGCCATTTGTTTGTTGCTCTTCATTTATGGCCGCAATGATTTGCACGTTTCCGAGTGAGCTTGGAGCTGTGACTATTCCGGCCAATCTTTTTGTCCCTGGTTCAGGCGTATTCACTTTTTCAGATTTATTTTCGAGACGAACCGCCAGGTTCGGCTTGATAGAACGGTCGCCGGGAAAGTCGACTTTCGCTTTCCTCCAGAAATGTTGCACTGTCTTGAAGGCTTCAACGTAAACGATGGCGCGCTACGGGATAACTATTTTCTTAAGTGCCTTTCTGATTTTTCAGGTACAGCCGATCATCAGTAAGGCAATCTTGCCATGGTTTGGGGGTAGTCCATCGGTTTGGACTACTTGTATGCTTTTTTTCCAGATGATGCTTGTAGCTGGCTATGCCTACGCGCATTTCGTCTCGCGAAAAATGTCGGTTCGAAACTTTGCTTTTCTTCATTTTGCCCTGATTGTTGCGGCTTTTTTCTTTCTCCCGATTACGCCCACCGAATCATGGAAGCCGGTAGGCGGCGACGCTCCAACTACTCGGCTTCTCCTGTTGCTGTTCGTTACGATCTGTCTGCCGTATCTGGTTTTGTCTGCCTCGAGTCCGGTGCTCCGACCCATCGAAACGAGCTCTATCATGGCGATATTGTGCATGGGTTACAGTTTCATACTCTGAAACGTCGGTATCGTCCGACGACATACTATAGCCTGGGGAGCGGGGTGGATTTTTCGATTCGTCATCATCCCAAACGGCTAGCCCGTGAGGACGGAAACACCGCCGCTCCTGGGATGCGCATAGGCGTCATCGGAATGGGTATTGGTACAATTGCTACCTATGGATGGGAATAGGACGTCATGCGGTTTTATGAAATTGATTCCGACGTAAAAACAATAGCGGAAATCCATTTCGCTTATTTGAAAAACAGTAAGGCCGAGTTGGAATACAGTATCGGTGACGCCCGTACCAGTCTGGAAAATGAACAGCCACAGAATTTTGATGTGTTGGTTTTGGACGCATTCAGTGGCGACGCCATTCCTGTGCATCTGTTGACTGTCGAAGCTTTCCAGCTCTATTTACGTCATCTGAATCCTGACGGCATTCTGGCCATCCACGTATCTAATCGGCATTTGGATTTGAAACCTGTCGTTATGGGGTTGACCAAGGAGCTAGAGAAATTTGCAGTCTTTGTAGTCAACGAAGATGACGATCAGTTCGGTGCTTACTCCTCGGATTGGATCCTTATGACGGACAACAAGCCCTTTGTCCTCGATGAGGATGTTCTTCGTTCACTGACTCCCTTTCCCGCATATAAAAACCTGATTGTGTGGACCGATGATTTTAGCGACTTGTTTAGTGTAATAATTCGATAGATCCACCGCAGGCTAGAGCTGCTACTTTCTATGGTGATAGAAATCTGATCGAATTTTTTATCAGCGATTAAAAAAGCTTTATGGATTCGTAATGCGGTGGCAGTGCCAGATCAATAGTTCCATCATTACAAACCAGGCACATCATCATTTTTGTTCCTGAGCACATGAAACACTTTCCGGAACCTAAACAAGAAGTGCATATTTCACCGATAAAATACTCTCCGCTCCCTTTGCATTCAGAACAAACTCCATCGGAATCTCCGTTACAGAAAAGGCAATGATCCAGGTAAGTATCCCCCTCGCAAATAGTGCAATCCACCATTCCATTTTTAGCCCAAGTTCCGCAGTTGTCTTGAAAAAAAGGTTTTTTCAAGCGTTATGGCTTGGGTCCACTCTTTGAAAGCTGGGATTGTCTGGTGTGGAGAGGGTTTGAGCACTTGTAGTGGAGAACAGCCTCTTTTCGGGTGGTAATTCTTTGTGCTAAATTGCGTGCATGTTTCTTCGCAAGAATCGCCAGCGCATGGATGGAAAAGTCTATGAGTATTGGACTCTGTGCGAGAGCTTTCGCACCGGGCGCGGACCCCGCCAGCGCGTTGTCGCCTCCCTGGGAAAACTCACCGACGAGGACATCGAGGCGTTATTGGTAGGACGTGCGTCGAGTGCGAAACAGAGCTGTTTTTGGGAGCGCCAAATGAACCGTCTGACAGAGAAACTGGTCACTATCGACACGGCATTGCGCGGGCACAAAAACAAAACCATAGACACGGATAAACAGGAACGGCGGATCGGACGCTGGCCGGGCAAGTATTGCGCCGCCGCCCGTCTCCTGGAAGTGGAGGTCGTCAAAGACCATAAGGGCCGGGCTGTCGGACTGTGCCTGACTTGTCCCATCGAAAAAGGCCATTCCCGAAATCTGAGCCAGGGCCCTTATTGCTTCTGACCAACTGCACCGAAATGGATCCGGCCTATTTGGGTATCTGGAAGCGTGACGTTTTTTCCGTAAACTAAATATTTTTCTTGAAATACAACGTTTGTTGTTATTGATTACAACAATTGTTGTATGAAGCGAAAAAACCAAACCTTATCGAAACTCGAGTTGCAGGTCATGCGGCCGTTCTGGACCAAAGGTAAGCTAACCGTGCGGGAAGCAGCCGAGATCCTGTCGAAAAATGAGAATGATCCAGGATACTCGTCTGTCCAAACGATTGCCGGTCGGCTTGAGAAAAAGGGAGCCCTTAAAAAGACAAAGAAACTGGGCAATGCCTGGTTGTTTGAAGCGGCGGTGGAAAGAAACAGCATCGTAAGCCGAATGATAGATGAGTTGGTCACGCTATTGGATGGTGCCTCGAGTCCCATCGTCTCGCACCTGGTTGAATCTGAGAAAATAAGCAGGGAAGAGTTGGATGAAATCAAGCAGTTGATTTCAGAACGAGCTGAGCCGGTGAAAGGCGATAACCATGAATGACCTATATCCACTAGTACCCTGTACCATCTATAAATTCGGATAAAGGCGAGTCAGTTTGATTCGGGCTTTTTCGTTGGTGAACTGCCAATTGA
>JAQBYJ010000049.1 GCA_027622555.1 Verrucomicrobiota bacterium | reverse complement strand
GTCTTTTACCACCCCACAGTTTTGAACCCCAAAAACACCACCTGCCGCGACAGCGGCTTCGTTCAACAATGGCTTGAACAATGGCTTGCAAAATAACATGCACATGTGCATGCTGATGGAATAATCAAAATTGACTCATGGCAACCAAATCAAAGAAACCGACTTCTGCCAAGGGGCTTGGAATTCCTGGAACAAGCTCTTTTGACGTAAAACAGTTTTGCAGACGCTACAAGGTCGTCCGGCCTGATCTGACCCGTCTGACCGGGTATTCCCTGCGTGCCGTAGACAAGTGGGCGGCTGGAGATAAACCCAGTGCCGCCGCTCAAAAACAACTTAAAGAGTTAGTGCGTTTGTTCGATGCCCTGGCTGACCAGATGGAAACGAACTATGTGGGCGAGTGGCTGAAGGCCCCGAATGAAGCATTTGAGGGTTCGACTCCCTTACAGGTGATTGAGCGAGGGGAAAGTGATCGGCTTTGGAGGATGATTCATGAAATCCGTATGGGTGCCTTTAGCTGATACGGCTGACCAAAAGGGACGCCAAAGGGGGTGGTCCGAATAGCTAATTGTTTTCTTAGCGATTTTCTTGTCCGCCGGTGGCTAAACAAGTTAAGGAAAGGTCGATCCAAATCCCTTATTTGACGGGTGGCGGAAGGGCAGACTGAAAGCTGGTTAGTTGCCAGGTATTTCCTGCTCGGCGCCAGACCGCCATAAAGAGATATTTACCTGACTTCATATTGCCATCCTTGCCCTTGGTCTGGTCGAAGAAACCATTGAGCGTGACGATATCGGGCGTGAGGATGTTGGCCCGCAATTCGGATGTCTCGAATTTCGTGTAGCGCAGGCCTTCTTTTAGTGAACCGATATGCGATTCCTTGGTCTCCTGAAAATTGTTGCTGTGGGTGTAATTGAAATCGGATGCGAGAATTTTATTCAGCGCTTTAAGGTCGTGAGAAACGAGGGCTGTGTTTCGCGCCTCGTTGGCGGCAAGGACGGCAGCAATGGCGGGGTCAGACTTCGCGTCAGCGAATGCACAGACCGTCAGGCTGATTAGAAGAAAGGTAAGCGGAGTAAGTTTTGGGGTAAGTTTCATGGTGAGAGATCAGCTTCAATTGTCCCACGAAACGCAAGTGAAAATAGTGACGGTCGACAAAAGGAGGGTGCCAGGTTGATTCCCCGCTTGCTAAGGTTCAATTAAGCAAACACGGTTTTTCACGAACTGAATCGATCCCATTGAATCTGCTATTAACAACCAGTGCGAGTGAATCCAGGTAACACTCGTCAGGGCATCTTATGGATGCTGTTGACCAACCTGATGTTTGCCTGCGTAACCGGAGTTATTCGTTACCTGGGGTCAGATATGCCCGCCATTGAAGGCGCGTTTATCAGATATGGAATTGGCACCTTGATGATTGCGCCCATCATTTTGCGAAACTGGACGGGACTACCGGAACGCAAAACATTGCAACTGTATATAGGACGTAGCCTGATTCACGGGGTCGCCGTCATCTTGTGGTTTTTTGCCATGGCGCGTGTCCCGATGGCTGAAGTCACCGCACTTGGTTATGTAGCGCCCATTTTCGTGACGATTGGAGCGGCTATGTTTCTGGGGGAGCGTTTGCATCTCAGGCGGATCATCGGGGTTGTAGCTGGCTTTGTCGGAGCGATGGTTATTATCCGGCCTGGGTTTGAGGAGGTTAATCTTGGGCAACTGGCACAATTAAGCGCCGCCCCGCTATTCGCAGCATCGTTCATTATTGCGAAAAAACTGACGGCACGGGAAGACCCCTCCATGATTGTGGGCCTGCTCTCCGTCGGATGCACTTTGACCTTGTTACCGGGTGCGATCCTTCAATGGCGCCCGCCCACCGTCGCGGAAGTTGGCTGGTTGTCTTTGAGCGCTTTGCTGGCAACTTTTGGTCACTACGCTTTGACCAAAGCGTTTGCCGCCGCGCCGATTACGGTGACCCAACCGCTTTCTTTTCTACAATTGGTTTGGGCAACCGCGATGGGAGTCATGTTGTTTAGTGAACCGATTGATCCCTTTGTTGTGTTGGGCAGCGTGATTGTGATCACAGCAGCCACCTATATCTCACATCGCGAAATGCGGGAACGCAAGCATGCTTCGACTCCGCCTGCCGTTGCGACGATAGACTAGGAAATAAGGGTTTTAAGGTTTAACAGGTTCAGGGGTTGGAAAAGTTCAGGGGTTGGATTAAGATTAAGATTAAGAGGAATATTAGGAGGAAGACGAAGAGGAGGAAGACGAAGATTAGGAGGAAGATGATGGGGACAAGGTAGTCTGGTATTTACCTGATCGTTTCCTGCGATATAGGTTCTTTGCATGATTTTTGGTAATTCAAAGTTTGAAGGAATCATGAAGAGGTCCGTCCTTCTTCTACTGCTTTTTGCTGTATCCTGTTCTACTCAGCGAGAGGAGGAATCGTTCATTGCGGTTACGGATGAGTTTCTTTCTGAATTGAAACTGATGCAGGGGGACAAGAATGCCTTTACTCCCGATACTTATTACGCGCCGGGCGGGGTGATCGGTATCGTCGCAAACGGGGAGTTGGTCGTTTGCCGTCCATTTGGCTATGGTGAAGCTTCGAATGTAGAGGCGTTGGTCAATCAACCCGCCGACCTGATCGATCCCGCGTTGGGCCAACCGGTCAGGCAGGATTCGTTATTTCGGCTGGGATCTACAAGCAAGCTTTTCGTCGGGCTCGCCCTGGCTCTCTGCAAGGACCAGGGACTCGTAGATTATGAGGCTCCGGTATCCAACTATATTGATGATCTCCGGAAAAAAGAAGTCGGGAAACTGACTTTGAAGCAGCTTTTCACCCATACCGGAGGCCTACCCTTGCTGCACAAGCCCGGTTTGCGGGAGCGGGACGACGAGGTTACCCAGGCCACCATGGCCGAGATTGTCGAAAACGCGGCAACCTTGTCTCCTGACTCATCGAAAATCGATCAATACGCCTATTCGAATGTGGGCATACTCCTCCTTGCGGAAGTCGTAAGTCGCGTGCAGGAACTGCCATACGAGGCCTTTATTCAGGTTGAGATTCTTAATCCTCTCGAGATGCATCATACCTGGTTCCACACCCGCGACATCGATCTTAAGCTGAAGACAACGGGCTACTTCCCCCATTTTCAACCGGCTGTCGATCCCGACCTGCAAGGTTACGCCCCGGTCGGAGGTATGTACTCCACGGGGCAGGACATGGCAAAATTGATGGGGCTCTTTCAGCTCGCCGTGGACGAATCTCATTCAGCTAGCCTGCCGATCAATGCCTCTGTTATTCGCGACCTGGCGTCTGTGTATTTTCAGGAAGGTCAACATCGTATGGGTGTGTCGGTGGATATAGGATACAGGGACGGGCATACCATGATCGGGCACAATGGAAGGATCGATGGATACGCATCTTTCTTCACGTTTTCCAGGGAAGCAAAAACGGGGCTGGTATTCATGGCCAACGGTGGCTTCCCACTTGGCCGGACCACCGCCCCCGCGCTTTTCGAAAAGATCCTTGAATCGATGGAAGCCAACCGCATGGCTGATTGAGTGAACTTGGAAAATGGAGACGGACCTGGATGGCACTAAGTTTAAGCATTATTCGGGCGAAGCTACCTTCCGTTTTCGCACAGAATTCTTTGGGCTGATTCACTAAAGAAAAATTCACCTCCCTCCATTTGTAGGAGCACTTTTAGTCGCGACCCGTAGGTTTTTGATTTACGAGTCGCGAATAATGATGCCTATGCCGCCCAAAAGGCGCTCATTGAACGAGGCGTCACCGTGTCCGATCCGGTGGAAGTTTTCGGAGGCAATCCCATCGGTGCCTTCCTCGACAGCGAGGGAAACAAACTCTTGTTCTGTTCCGAATCTGGGAATGGGTAGAGGCGCAGGAAAGAGGACGAAGGTTGTAACGAGTGACAACCATACAATCATTTAAATATGGACGGAGCAAAGGGACGATCCAATTCCCTTATCTGACTCTATTGGCGGTTTTAAATTTTATCCTTAACAACGGGCAAATCTACAAACTTCCCCGCACGTTTCTCCATCTTGGCCATTTGAGATTCGATCATTTCTTCGCTCTTCAGCATACTCATATTCCAGACTGCTACATAGTCCAAGCCGTCCGCGGTTGAGTGATCACGCGCATAGTTGATCATCTTTTTGCAGCCGTAAACAGCCAGCGGCGCGTTCGATGCAATTTCCTCAGCAATCTTCATTACGCCCTCAAGCATCGATTCCTGATCCGGGAAAACTTTGTTTACAAAACCTAAACTCAACGCTTCCTCGGCCGGCAAAGGCCTACCCGTATAAGCAAGTTCACGAACAATCCCTTCGGGCAGTAGTTTTACAATTCTGGGAAATGTTCCAACATCGGCTGTCATGGCGATTTTGATTTCATAGATGGTGAAAAAGGCACCCTCGCAGGCATACCGAATATCGCAGGCTGTTGTGAAATCAACACCACCTCCGATACATCCGCCCTGGATTGCCGCCAATATGGGAAGGCGACATTGTTCCAGCGTAGTAAAACTATCCTGCATCAGAGATACATGGCTGTAAAAATCTGCTGCGGCCTGGGTGTCTTTTGTGTTTTCATCGACCAGGATAGCGCCTTCGGTCACGGCAAATTCCTTCAGGTCCAGACCGGCGGTAAAGTGAGGACCCGTTGAAGAAATAACAATCACCCGCGCTTTTGCATTGTGATCGATATCCTTAACCACTGCAGGAAGGTCATTCCAGAATGACCGTGACATGCAGTTTCTTTTTTCCGGACGGTTCAGCTGAATATGTGCAATCTGATTTTCGATGGAAACTTCAAAACAGGGATAACTGACGGTTTCGCTCATGGTAAATGGATACTAGCTAGGTTAACTTAAAGGTAGGGTGTTTTCATTCTTTGACTGCATCCTTTATTACATAACTTCGGTCAGAGCAAGGCCTCTGCGAAGGGAGTCAAATGTCAATTATTGGTACTTATAACAAGGTGGATATCAATCTTCGGCTACAACGAGCCTGTTAACTGCGGATCTGATTCTTTGCCCATAGGTGCGCTGGGCAACCTCCAGGTCATGAGCTGTTTGCAACCCAAGCCAAAAGCCTGGCGTGGTTCCAAAGTAAGACGATAAACGAAGTGCTGTCTCAGCGGTAATGGACCTTCGCCCCTTAATAATCTCAGTCAATCGGGAGGCCGGAATTCCTGAGTCGTGTGCCACCTGAATTTGAGTGAGACCCATGGGGATTAAAAATTCTTCTCGAAGAATTTCACCAGGGGTAACCAAGGGTAGTTTCTCTGTTTTAGCCATGTGTTTAATGATAATCGGTTATCGATACTTCGCGAGCAATCCCTGTTTCCCTACAGCTTGATCAATCATCCTAAGTTTTCTGCGCGCTCGTTGTTGGATATCGTAAGGCAATTTCCGTGATCGACGACCTTCAAAGACATTTTCAGTCTCTTTATCTCCGAACGATTCAATCACTGAGGGAAACTAGAAATTACTCTAATTACGTCAAGCGTAATTAGGTGTGGCAGAAAAGGGAGGGTGTGATTCTTTCTACGGGGTAAATCCCTGACTGCGGTTGTTGTTCGCTTCGCTGTCGCCTTCGGCTCGGTATGGCAAAACCGCCCTACCTAAGTTAGACAAATCCAGGGTAGGGACCGATCGCCGAGCGGTCTGTTTCAGATGAGTTTGAAGAAAAAGAGGCAAAAATATCTCGAACCTCCCCGCAGAAAGAATCACAACCCTTATCTCCTTAAGATGACCAAAGAATTGACTTCCTGAGCGTTTTTAGGGTTATAAGCATTTAGTCGCAAATGCGCATCATTCGCTCTGAATCAATCTTCAGATCTTACTAGTTATGGATCCAGTTTTCATTTTTTATACCGCCTGTCGTCACGTTGCTCCCGAACACAGACGGACAACCCATGCCCCGGAACACACGCCGCTGTACCGATTCTTTAAGAACATCATCTTACCGAGCTGGATGCGTAATCGCCCTGGCAATTTCCTATGGGTAATCACGGTCCTTGCTGTTCTTTCGGTCCTTCCATCAGTTGCCTTCGGTCAGGTGGCTGCGTCTCCGGTGCCGGCCTATCCCAGGAGTGGAGCGTTTGTGCGCGCTGACAACGAACGCGTGACGATCTGGGAAGTGCAACGCGAGAAAGGAAAGCCGTCTCCCATGTACCGGCTTCCTCTCGACCAGGTCTCCGTTGTTTTGACGGAAGGGGCAGTCAAATTCACGCGACCGGACGGTTCCTATGAAATGCAGCAACTGCGTATCGGTGCCGTACGCTTTGAGTCGAAAGGCACCGTCGTCCAGGACGAGGGGCTCAGCGACATCCCCAGCCGTGAAATTGTTTTCCAGCTCAAGGACTATGTTCCGCCCAGCACGACACCCATGGTCGAAGGCATCCCTGGACGATTTCCGCGTCTCGACGCAACCAAGTTGTTCGAAAACGAGCGGATTGGCGTGTGGGACCAGGCTTGGTTGCCAAACCGGCCAGTGACTATGCATCTTCACTACACCGACGCCTACTGGGTCTACATTCAGGAGGGATACCATCGCGTCCGCGACTGGGGCCAACCGCCGGGCCCGGGGCGTTTGCGCTATGTGGGCTACATAGGAGGAGTGGCTGAACAGACGACCACACCGGTGCGTGACATAAAGGACATTCCCCCAGTAGGGAATTCCGCGCCGGCCGAACCCATGCGAGTACCTCACGAAGAGGAGGTCGTGTCCGGAAACCCACGGGCAATTTGGATCGAATTCAAATACGGCAAGTAGCCGTGCTCGGCAAAGAGGGACCTACTTGTTGGCTCTTATTTCGCTACTGGAAATTTAACGGTTTGGATATTCGCCTTCCTCAATGGCGATGCGGTGGAGTTTTTTCAGGGCGGCTTCTGTTTTGGCGATGGAGGGCTTGCCGGCCAAGTTGTTAAATTCTTCCGGATCGGCGGGGATGTCGTAGATCTCGCGGCTGCCGTCTTCGTACTGGATGAGTTTGTGTCTCTCGGTGCGGATCATGTTGTTGTTAACCTGACCGTAGGTCGATTGGGCCGGGATATGCCAGGCTGCTTTGGGATCCTTGAGTAAGGGAGTGAGGTCGTGGCCAGTGATGCGATCATCGGGCAACTTCAGGCCAGCCATGGCCATGACGGTGGGATAGATGTCGATCAGACTCACTGGCCGGAAACACATTTGCCCGGCACTTTGAGGATTGCGCGGGTCTTTGATAAAAAAGTTCACCTGGTTTGCGTCGTCCCAAAGGGCAAACTTGGAGATGTGCAATTTTTCGCCCAGGGCATAGCCATGGTCACTCCAAAGAATAATCATGGTGTTGTCGGCGTAAGGGCTGTTTTCCAATCCATCGAGAATGCGTCCCACTGCACGGTCAGCCACCGCGCAGCTGGCGAAGTAATGGGTGAGCATGTTTTTCCAGCCCTTGAGGTCGCCTTGATCGGAATCGATGCTCAGCCCGTGTTCAAGCATGGCGGTGAATCGGTCTCTGCCCAATTCCGGTTTCCCTTTTTTGTCTCTTGAAAGCCCCGACCACTTGAAGGCGTACTCGGGAACATCGTCCGCGTCCTGCTTAAACAGTTCAAGCAGATCGTAGGTGACCGTCATTTCCTTCGCCGGGAATAGATCCAGCAAATCCCTGGTGGCATAATAGGGGAGGTGCGGTCTAAAAATTCCGAGGGCCAAAAAGAAGGGCTCATCTTCGGACACTTTAAAAGTGGTGCCTTCAAAACTTGCCTGGCCTGTTTCGAGCACCCGGGCCATGAAGTCTGCTTTCCGGTAATCATCCAGCAGGGTAAGGCTGGTGTGGTCGTCACCTTCCTGTCCCCAGTCCAGGCCATCGCTTTTCCATTTGGAGGGTACCCGTTCGCCGGCGTCGCCTGAAACATTGGTCCAGTCGGTCCAGGATCGGGGGTTGTCGGAGTCTTTAGCGCTAGTACGATTGTGGAAAATCTTGCCGGTTGAGGCCGCATACCAGCCATGTTTCCGCAGGTACTCGGGCATGGTCTGCGCGTCAGCCAAATAGCGGACGCCTTCGTATTCGTACTCCCGAAAGAAGGTTCCGCCTGCATTGGTGGTCAGGCCTGATTTGTGAGGGCGGATTCCGGTCATCAATGCTGCGCGACTGGGATTACAGGCCGGCGCTGCGCAATAGGCATTCATGAAAGTAATTCCCTGGTCGGCCAGGCGCTGAATATTGGGGGTCATCCGTTTGGCCACTTCGGTACGCAGCTTCTTGTCAGGATAAATATGCTGGAGGAAGTTTCCCGGGTCCTCAGCGAAGACCGAACCGATCGGTTTCAAATCGTCTATGGCGATGAATAGAACATTCAGGGGACGCTTTGAGGAATGGCTGTTGCCAAAACCAAAACTACCGGCAGCGGCAAATAAGAGTACTAATAGAAAAGAGGTTGGTTTCATAGATAATTATTTTTAGGGTAACATGAAATAATGGGCATGGCTGATTTTTTGCCGATCCCCGAGGCTTTATCACTGATAAGCGTTAGACCATGGATTTGCATAAAGTGCGATATTTTAAACAAAACGCGACCCCAGCTTTAAATTGGCGCAAAGCTGGCTATTTTCCTTGATCGTTTTCGAACGAGCCCACTAACTTAGCCCGCTTATTAATATGAGTCAGTCCGACAAGGAAATAGCCTATAATTCCAAAGTTGAAGGCGGAGTTGTAACAAGCCGCCTCGATTCTGTCATAAACTGGGTACGTTCGAATTCAATTTGGCCAATGCCTATGGGCCTTGCCTGCTGTGGAATTGAGCTCATGGCTGTGGGTGCTTCCCGCTTCGATATCAGTCGATTTGGTGCCGAAGTGATGCGTTTTTCGCCCCGTCAATCCGATTGCATGATCGTGGCCGGGACGGTGACCTACAAGATGGCTCCTGCTGTAAGACGTATCTACGATCAGATGGCTGAACCCAAATGGGTAATTGCCATGGGTGCCTGTGCTTCAACCGGAGGCATGTATCGTTCCTATGCGACTATGCAGGGAGTTGATCGGATTTTGCCGGTCGATGTCTATGTGAGTGGATGTCCTCCACGCCCGGAAGCATTGTTGGATGCGCTCATAAAACTTCAAAAGAAAATTGGTACTGAACGGTCCGCGAAACACCTCGTATCCGCCTGATGGACGACGATTTTTTGTCCAAGCTTTTAAACTCCCAAAATTATCTAACTCAACGTGACAGCGCCGATCACCCGGCCGTAAATTGTCCCGCTGAGCGATGGCTCGATTGCGCCACCAGCTTGAAAGAGGAGCACGGGTTCGATCTGTTGTCCGATGCCACCTGTATTGATTGGGATAAAGAGAGTCCCCGTTTCAGCGCGGTGTATCATCTGTTTTCTACGACGACTCACAATTATATCCGCATAGTTGTTGATGCTCTGGACGACGAAAACCCGTCCGTGCCTTCTGTTACCAGCCTTTGGGACGCCGCCAATTGGCATGAGCGCGAAGCCTACGACATGTTTGGAGTTTCGTTTGAAAATCATCCTGACCTGCGCCGTATTTTGATGTGGGACAGTTATCCCTGGCATCCCCTGCGCAAGGAATTTCCTCTCGCGGGTCACGAAACCGATCTTCCTGATTTGGAAGTGAGCGAAGAAACCGGAACGCCGGTTATTCCTGCACCGATGGCGGGTGGTCCATTTGTCTCAAGTCAGCAAGTCGGCATGATGAGCAAGAACGAGCCCCGTGGAGCAGATCAATCCTGGAACGAGGAAGAGGAGAAACGCTAAAGATGGCTACAAAAGAAATTTCAATTGGGGATGTTTTGGCCCGTTCGTCCGACTTCGAGCACGAGTTGGATACTGAAACGATGACCCTGAGTATGGGGCCATCCCACCCCAGTACGCACGGAGTTCTCCGACTCAAACTGGAGCTCGATGGTGAAGTGGTTACGGTGTGCGACCCTGAACTCGGCTACCTCCATCGTGGGGACGAAAAGATTGCCGAGAACATGACCTATAATCAGTTTGTGCCGTACACTGACCGTTTGGATTATTTGGCGCCACTTGCCAATAATGTGGCCTACGCCATTGCGGTTGAGAATTTGGCCAAGCTTAAGGTTCCACCGCGTTGCGAGGCGATTCGGGTTTTAGTTTCAGAATTGGCCAGAATATCGGCGCACCTGTTGGGCTTGGGTGCCTACGCCATGGATACCGGTGCACTGACGGTTTTCATGTTTACCTTCACCGAGCGTGAAAAACTCTACACCTTGTTTGAAAAACTGACGGGAGCCCGGCTCACGACCAGTTTTACGAGAATAGGTGGTGTTGTACGGGATCTGCCGAAAGACTGGCTTGAGGAAGTTTCAAAATTTCTGGTTCAACTCATTCCAATTATTGACGAAGTTGATGCCTTGTTAACCCGCAACCGTATCTTCGTGGATCGCACCAAAGACGTAGGTGTTATTTCAAAAGAAGATGCGATCAGTTATGGATTAACCGGTCCGAACCTTCGTGGATCGGGAGTTCCAGTCGACCTGCGCAAGGATCGGCCCTATTCGGGTTACGAACAGTATGATTTCGACATTCCGGTCGGAACGGTTGGAGATTGTTATGACCGCTATTTGGTCAGGATGGAAGAAATTCGACAGAGTGCCCGTATCGTTGAGCAGGTGATTAAAACCATTCCTGAAGGCCCGTACTTTGCGGAACACGCGAAAAAGATTTTTCCGCCAACCAAGGACAAGGTAATGAGCAGTATGGAAGAGCTCATTCAGAATTTTATGATCACGACCCAAGGGCCTCAAATGCCGGCTGGTGAGGTTTACTTTGAGGCGGAGAATCCCAAAGGAGCGTTAGGATTTTTTATCCACTCCAAAGGAGGAGGCGTACCTTATAGAATGAAAATCCGTGGTCCGTCGTTTTGTAATTTGAGCATTCTACCTAAAGTTTGTGTGGGAGCCATGCTCTCCGACGTAGTTTCAATTCTTGGAAGTCTGGATTTTGTGATGGGGGAGTGTGATCGATGAATTTATCCCAGGAAACATTTCAAAAGATTGATGGCTCTATTCCCAAATATCCGGAAAAGCGCAGTGCCGTCATGCCGCTGCTGCACTTTATTCAGAGTGATCAGGGTTATATCTCGAATGAAGCGATCGAGTGGGTGGCCGAAAAATTGGAGCTCCAGCCGATCAACGTTCTGGAGGTGGTTACTTTCTTTCCTTATTATCGGCAAAAGAAGTTGGGCAAGGTTCACGTTCGGGTATGCCGCACGCTTTCATGTGCGTTGATGGGTGCCTACAAGCTGGGTGACGAGTTGGAAAAAGCGCTCGATTGCAAGATGGGGCACACCAAGGAAGACGGGTCCCTGACTCTCGAATATGGCGAATGTCTCGCCGCTTGCGGAACAGGACCAGTGGTTTTGGTCGATGAAGATTTATACGAAAACTTGAGCAAAGCCGGAACGGTTGAGCCAATGATTCAAGAAATTAACAAACGGGCTCGTGTGGGGGTGTCCGCAGCGGAGTAGGAGATTATCATGGCAGCCGTTGAACGAAAAATTTTACTGAAACATGCCGACGAGGACTATTACTCGCCGAGCATTGATAGCTACCTCGAACATGGAGGTTACGAAGCTCTTAAAAAGTCGCTTGGTGAGAAACCTGAGGACTTGCGTGAGGAGGTCAAAGATTCCGGGCTGCGAGGTCGCGGAGGAGCCGGATTTTCCTGTGGAGTCAAATGGGGCCTGGTTGATCGAAAGAGTGGCAAACCCATTTACCTGATTTGCAATTGCGACGAATCTGAGCCCGGCACTTTCAAGGATCGCCAGTTGGTTCACAAGGATCCCCATCAGTTGATCGAAGGCATGATGATCTCTGCTTTTGCCAACGATGTGAAACTTGCGTTTATCTATATCCGGGAAGAAATGCCTCTCGGTGCGAAGATCCTGGAGAAGGCGATTGAGGAAGCGCGGGAAAAGAATTTTGTCGGAGAAAATATCCTGGGATCGGATTACTCCTGCGACATTGTGGTTCACCGCGGCGCCGGTGCTTACATCTGTGGTGAAGAGACGGGACTTATCGAGTCGCTCGAAGGCAAGCGTCCTTACCCACGTATTAAACCCCCATTTTTCCCGGCGGTGCTCGGTCTCTATCAGTGCCCAACCATTGTTAACAATGTGGAGACACTCTGTAATGTCGTCCACATCGTGAATATGGGTGCCTACAAGTATTCCCTTATCGGTCGTCCTGGAAATACCGGTACGCGCATCTGGTGCGTGAGTGGCCTGGTTCAAAAGCCGGGTTACTACGAAATTGAACCCATGAGCATGCGGGAGTTGCTTTACGACATTTGTGGAGGACCACTCCCCGGACGTAAGTTCAAGGCCTGTATTCCCGGTGGTGGTTCCATGAAAATCCTGGGCGCTGAAGAAAGCTTCAGGGATCGAGTAGGAAAGAAATTTTCGTTTGATGAAATCATCGTTGATTACGACGGCATCATGGCCGCTGGTTCCATGTCCGGTTCGTCCGGGATGATGATCCTTGATGACAGCACGGATATTACGGAGGCTCTCGCAAACATCACCGCGTTTTATGCTCACGAAAGTTGTGGTCAGTGCACTCCTTGTCGCGAAGGCTCACTCTGGAGTAAGAAAATTACGGCGCGTATGTGCACGGGAGGCGCTCGCGAGGAGGACGTGAATCTGCTTTACGACATGGCCGGTAACATTGGTGGCCGAACCGTTTGTCCCATGGGCTATTCCACGACCTGGCCGGTTCAAAGTTATATTGATAAATTTCGCGATGAAATCATGGCAAACGCCAAAGCGAACACCTGTGGTATGAAATCGTACGATGAAAGGCTGATTGAGAAATGAGCGAAGGACAAAAAGATGATGGATTGATCAGCGTCTTCATCGATGACGAGGAAGTACGCTGCAAGCCGGGTACGAATTTGGTGGATCTTGTAGCAAGCGTTGGCCAGGAGATTCCGCACTACTGTTACCACCCGAAGCTAAGCGTTTCCGGAAATTGCCGGATGTGTCTGATTGAAATGGGTATGCCGGGCCGGGATCGCGCAACGGGTGACCCATTACTCAATGAGGATGGGACGCCGCAGATCATGTTTTTCCCGAATCCGGCAATCGCTTGCGGCACCAAAGCCAGTCCTGGAATGCATGTGCGTACCAAGTCGGAAATGGTGAAGAAGTGCCGTGAAGGTGTGATGGAGTTTCTGCTCATCAACCACCCGTTGGATTGCCCTATTTGTGACCAGGCCGGAGAATGTCGTCTGCAGGAATTTGCAACCGATTATGGCAAAGGTTACAGCCGTTTTATTGAACAGAAAGTTGTTAAGCCGAAACGCACGGTTTTAGGACCACGTGTGATGTTGGATGACGAGCGTTGTGTGCTTTGTTCACGTTGTATTCGTTTTTCACAGGAAGTGGCCAAAGACGATGTTCTGGGATTTGTGGACCGTGGCAGTTATTCAACGCTTACCTGTTATCCCGGAAAACAACTGGAAAATAATTATTCTTTGAACACCGTGGATATTTGTCCGGTGGGTGCGCTGACCAGTCGGGACTTCCGTTTCAAAATGCGGGTATGGTTCCTGAAGGAAACTCCCAGTATTTGCACCGAAAGCAGTGTGGGTGTTAATACCCTGGTCGCGAGTCGCGAAGGAAAGATTTATCGAATCACGCCGCGTCGTAATGACGAAGTAAACGACACCTGGATGTCAGACAGTGGACGTGTTCTTTATAAAGAAGTCGAAGCTGCGAATCGCCTGACTGAGGCGGGCACTGTTCAGCAAGTCCAGGCCTTACTCGAAAGTGAAAAACTGGCGTTTGTTGGTTCCGGTAAATCCAGTGTAGAAGAGCTGTATTTATTTAACCGACTCAGTCGCGCAACCAAGAGCGTTGCCAATTTTATTGTTGGTCGCACCCAGGAAGGCGATGATCTGTTGATTTCCACTGACGCGAACCCCAATACACGTGGTGCATTGAGCGTAGGGTTTATTGAATCCCTACCGGAAACAGCACTGAACGAACTGGGTTCAAAGATCGATACCGGGGAAGTGGATACAGTAGTTGTCTACAACGAAGATTTTACGGTAGCAGGGATCAGCAGCGAGCAATTGGCCAAAGTGAAAGTGATCTATTTTGGTACGCATTCCAATGCCACTGCTGAGGTAGCCGAAGTTGTGCTTCCGACTTTAAGCGTATTTGAAAAACAAGGCACTTTTATCAATCAGCAGTTTCGTTTACAAAAATTCCTCGAGGCAGTTCCTGGACCTACAGGTGTGGTGAATGATCTGGTTTCGCTTTCTCAATTGTTAAATCACATTGAACCTGACACGGGCGCTTTGGATTCTGTAAACAAGATCTGGGCGGAACTTTCCAAGGAAGTGAGCATGTTTAACGACCTGTCGTTTGGAACGCTTTCTCCAGAAGGTCTTCAATTGGATGGCTCCGCTTTTGCTCATCTGAAATTCAGTGAAGGCAAAACGCTTCACTACTCACCTGCAGCCGAAACCGTGGAGGCAGAAGCTTAAACCCAATGGATCTGATCGATATCATCTGGGTAATTGTGAAGGCAGTCATTATGGCGGTCGGATTGCTGTCCATCAGCAACCTGGCGGTGCTTGGTGAACGTAAAGTTTCCAGCTGGATTCAGGGTCGGGTTGGACCTAATCGCACCTCGATTCCCATCATTGGGGCGATCCCGATTATCGGACCGCTGTTGACGGGGCTTGGATTATTTCAACCCGTGGCCGATGGATTAAAACTGTTGCTTAAGGAAGATCCCGTTCCGGATCATGTAAACAAGTTCTACTTTTTTCTCGCTCCAGTCGCGGCAATGATCCCGGCCATTACAACTGTGGCTGTCCTGCCGATTGGGCAAATCATGACCGATGGAATAGCTGTTCCGTTAGTCCTGGCGGATCTGGATATTGGTATTCTGTTCGTTTTTGCGGTTTCCTCGCTTGGAGTCTACGGCATGATTCTGGCCGGTTGGGCGTCAAACAGTAAATATCCTTTTCTTGGTGGTATTCGTTCGTCTGCTCAGATGATCTCCTACGAATTGTCGATGGGGCTTTCCATTCTGCCAGTATTCATGTGGGCAAATGCACCTGGAGTGGATAGTGGGCTGAGTCTGTTTGCTGTTGTTCAAAACCAGGAACACTACTGGGGAATTATCTTCATGCCAGCATCGGCTTTGTTATTCCTTGTTTCATTATTCGCAGAAACCAATCGCCTGCCATTTGATATGCCGGAATCGGAGTCCGAGCTGGTGGCGGGATTCAATACCGAGTACGGCAGCTTCAAATTTGGATTATTTTTTGCGGCCGAGTACGCTCACATAATTGTAGGTTCCGGGATTTTCGCGGTTCTGTTTCTCGGAGGCTGGCATTGGTTGCCTGGCTTCCCAATGGCTATCGAAGGATGGTTGGGCGCGGTGCTATCTGTTGGCATCTTCCTGGGTAAGACATTCTTCATGGTATTTTTCTTTATGTGGATTCGCTGGACCCTTCCACGCTTCCGTTATGACCAGGTTATGAAACTTGGTTGGACCATGATGTTGCCTCTGGCGGTAATTAACCTGATTCTGTACGCGCTTATTTTCGCGTTCATGGATTCACCAAAATAGAGGAGTTTGATATGGCTATTAAAAAAATAGAAAGAAAACCACTGACCCTCGCGGAGAAGACCTACCTTCCGCAAATCGCTTCTGGGTTAAAGATTACTTTCCAGAACATGTTTCGCCCGACCATCACCTTGCAGTATCCAGAGGAACGGCCGGAAATTCCTGAAAACTACCGTGGTGTTCCAACCTTGGTGAAAGATCCCAATGGTCGCGAAAAATGCGTGTCCTGCCAGCTTTGCGAATTTGTCTGCCCACCCAAAGCCATCCGGATTACTCCGGGTGAAATTGATGAGGAAAGCGAAAACGCACACGTGGAAAAAGGTCCTCAGGAATTTGAGATTAATATGCTCCGCTGCATCTACTGCGGTCTCTGCCAGGAAGTTTGTCCGGAGGAAGCCATTTGGCTTCAGGATACTTTTTCCGTTTCGGGCTACACCCGTGAGGAACTCATTTACCAAAAAGATAAACTTTACGAACTTGGCGGAACCTTGCCTGACACCCATTACAAGTGGGATAAGAAAAAGGACGCGGAGGAAACCGGTAACCCGCATTAATACCATCTACCTATTCACTCACTTATAAAGCATGGTTGATTTCTTATTTTACCTATTTGCTTTGATTACGCTTCTTGGCGCTGCCTCGGTTGTTTTCAGTAACAACCCGGTAAATGCAGCCATGTTGTTGATCGTGTCCTTTGTGGGAACCGCTTCTCTATTTATTTTGTTGGGGGCCTATTTTCTGGCTGCGGTTCAGCTGGCCGTTTACGCCGGTGCGGTGATCGTGCTGTTCCTGTTTATCATCATGCTTCTGAATGTGGATGCTGCGACAAAGGTAAGGCCAAATTATATAACCATCGCAGCCGGAGCGATAGCCGGACTCCTTATGATACTTGGCGTGCTCAAGCTTTTCAAACGGGGCGACAATTTTACCATGGCTACTCTCGGTGAAGTTGAGCCCGTCGGCGCCACTACCAGACTGTTCGGTGAAGAACTATTCACTACCTACATGCTGCCTTTCCAGGTGGCGGGCATTCTTCTCCTTATCGCCATGTTGGGTGTCATCTTTATTAGTAAGCGCACCGCGGCAGCCAGAAAGGGAACGGTATGACAATCGGCCTTAATGAATTTTTAGTGGTGAGTGGTATTTTGTTCACGATCGGATTTGTAGGAATTCTGGTGAGGCGCAACACGCTTATCATCTTCATGTGTTTGGAAATGATGCTCAATGGCGTAAACCTGGCTTTGGTTTCATTCTCACGTTACAACGGTTCCATGGACGGCAATCTCCTGGTCTTTTTTATCATCACAGTTGCTGCGGCTGAAGTGGCGGTTGGACTGGCCATTATTGTAGCGCTATTCCGTAAACGACAAACCGTTTATGTTCAGGAACTCAATGCGTTAAAGAACTAGTATGGACTCAGCGCTCATTTATAAACTTTTGTTCCTGTTGCCTCTGGTAACAGCTGGTATGATTGCCTGCTTGATGAGAAAGAAGCACACGCTGGCAGCTGTGTTTTCCGTGATTTCCGCAACCGTATTCTCTGGACTCGGACTCTACTTGATTTTTGCTTCGGAACGGACGGCCTGGTCTGTGTCCTGGTTATCACTCGGTGGTTCGGAAGGTCGCGCGTTCGACTTGAACTTTGGAGTGTTATTCAACGACTTGTCGGCATTGATGCTTTTGGTTCTGATCATTGTCGGTCTTCTGGTTCAGGTATTCAGTCTCGGATATATGAAGGAGGACCCGAGCAAGGCACGTTTCTTTGCTGGTTTATCCATCTTCATGTTTTCCATGTTGGGAATCGTGCTGGCTGATAACCTGGTTATGATTTTTATCTTTTGGGAGCTGGTTGGATTTAGCTCTTACGTGTTGATCAATCACTATTTTGATAAGCCGGCGGCGGTGGCGGCTTCCAAGAAAGCGTTTATCGTTAATCGGGTAGGGGACTTCGGTTTTCTCTTGGGGATTGTGTTTGTATACTGGCAGTTCGGCACCTTCAACCTGGTTGAGCTCGAAGCCAAAGCAGCGTTGAGTCCGGGTCTGCTTTCAACCGGAATGGGGCTGTTACTTTTTTGCGGCGTCTTGGGCAAATCCGCACAAATGCCTTTGCATGTGTGGTTGCCCGATGCGATGGAAGGTCCGACACCGATCTCTGCTCTGATCCACGCCGCAACGATGGTAGCGGCAGGTATCTATTTTACCGCTCGCGTCTATTTCCTGATGACGGACGAAGTCTTGAATGTGGTGATGTGGATCGGAACCATTACTGCCCTCTTCGCCGCCATCGTCGCTTTTGGACAGAACGATATCAAGAAAGTGCTGGCGTTTTCGACTCTCTCACAGCTCGGCTATATGGTGGCTGCACTTGGATTAGGCCGATACGCGGAGTCGACCGGACACGGCGTCGAAGCAGGTTTAGCAGTTGGGGCGGCCGTCGCCATGTTTCACCTGACGACGCACGCATTTTTTAAGGCCTTACTCTTTCTCAACTCAGGATCAATCATCCACGCCTGCCACCATGAGCAGAATATTTATAAAATGGGTGGATTATCGGGAAAAATGAAACTTACCTTTGCGACTTTTACGATAGGTGTATTGGCGATTGGTGGATTTCCATTCCTCGCCGGATTCTTTAGTAAGGATACTATTCTACATCTGGCGCATTCAGCCTCGGCACATGGAGGCAGTTCAGTTCCTTTTTATATTCTTTTGGGAACTGCAGCTCTTACCGGTCTCTACATGGGGCGATTGTTCGTGGTTACGTTTTTCGGAAAAGCCCGCTCGGATCATGCGGCCCATGCGAAGGAAAGCGGGCCTGCCATGGTCATTCCGTTAGTGATTCTCGCTGTGCTGTCTGTGATCGGTGGGTACACAGGGATTTATGGTCATAGTTTCGATGGAGTGTTTCATTCCATCCATATGGCGGAAGGATCGTTTAAGACCTTGATGATAATAACGGGGACACTTTTCTCAGTCGGAGGAATCATTCTGGCCTGGTTGATTTGGAGTCCGAATAAAGAAACAGATACCCTGGAGTCAGGCGCGCCGGTCTTGTTTAAAGCGTTGGGCAAACGATTATACTTTGATGCCGTTTACGATTGGTATGTTGAAAAAGTTCAGGATCGCGTCTCTTTGATTCTGAGTTTTCTGGATCAACTGTTTATTTCCGGACTCATGGTTCGGGGCACCGCAGGAATTGTAGGTTTGTTTGGAATCATTTCACGATCGATGCATACAGGTAATCTGGGGGGCTATGCTTACTGGTTCGCCATTGGCGTGTTGGTGCTGGGCGCCATCGCATTTGGAACCATAACATTCTAGGAGAGCGCATGAACAATTATTCCATACTTCTTCTCAGCACCATCCTGGTTCCTTTGGTAATTGCTATCATTTTACTTGGCTTTGGAAAATTGCCGAAGAGCGTAACGCAATTTCTGGCAACGCTTGGGTTTTGTTTCCCTGCCCTGGGTGCTTTGATTCTTTGGGTGAATTTTGTTCCAACTGATGCCTCCGGTTACGATTACCTGATGACCTTGCCGACCGGACTTGAAGCCTTGGGCATTACATTGAAACTCGGATTAAATGGGATTTCCGTTCCTTTGTTTTTCCTGGCTGGAATCGTTGGCCTGGCTGCTGGAATTTATGCGATGCAGAGTGGAGCTGAACGCCTGCAACAGTACCTGATGTTGATTCTTTTCATGCAGGCTGGATTGATGGGCGTTTTTGCTTCGGTTGATATTTTCTTTTTCTACTTTTTCCACGAGCTTGCTTTGATACCTACCTTTATTTGTATCGGAGTATGGGGTGGAAGGGATCGTCACTCTGCTGCGATGGAGATGACGATATATCTGACTTTGGGAGCTATGCTTTCCTTGCTCGGCTTGCTCGCGATTTATTTTCAAAGCGGAGCTGAGTCTTTTGACATTATCTCGCTCAAAGCTGCGGTGCTGGCTTCGCCCATCGACGGTGGAGCGCAGACAATAATTTTCGGACTGCTACTCTTTGGATTCGGAATTCTTGTTTCCTTGTTCCCCTTTCATTCCTGGGCACCCCGTGGATACGCATCGGCACCTACCTCTGTGGCCATGTTACATGCGGGAGTCTTAAAGAAATTTGGACTGTATGGATTTATCCAGGTGGCATTACCACTCGTTCCATTGGGAGCAAATCACTGGAGCATGGTCCTTGCCTGGCTGGCACTTGGAAGTGTTTTGATTATCGGCCTAATCACTATCGCTCAACGAGACCTGAAGGAAATGGTTGGATTCAGCTCGGTTATGCACATGGGCTATTGTTTCCTGGGAATTGCCTGTATGTCTGTTCTCGGATCTGCGGGCGTAATCATTACCATGGTTGCTCATGGATTAACCGTGGCGTTGCTGTTCCTACTCGGGCATGTTGTGTATAAACGAACGGAGACCTACGACATGCACGACATGGGTGGTTTGGTAAAACATGCACCGGCTTTGGCAGCACTATTTTCAGCCGCTGTTTTCGCGAGTATCGGTCTGCCAGGACCCGGACTTTTGAATTTCTTTGGGGAGTTTACCGTATTCACGGCGCTTTGGGAATTCAGTAGACCGATCACTGCCATTGCCGTTTTGGGTGTGATTATTTCAGCGGTTTATGGACTGCGCGCGATTGGTCGCATCTTCTTTGGCTCACCTTCTGAAGTGTTTGAAAAGCATCTTAAGGAAAATTCGATCAAGGATATTTCCACGGCTGAAAAAATTCCTACTTTACTATTACTTATAACACTTGTGGTTATCGGTCTTTTTCCGCGGATGATGACGGACAACATGAACACCAGCCTTGAGGATAATTTTTTATCCATCAATTCGGAGTTGAAACAACTGGCCATCGAAGAGCCTGCGAAGTCTGCGTTGGAATTGGCGCAATCTATCGAACCCTCGGCCAAATAGCACGAATATGACTGGAGATTATATAGATACTAATACGTGGAGTGCTATTCTCCCGGAGATTATTTTAGTGGTACTGGCTTTATCTCTTTTGTTGATCGATATGTTCGGCGGCGAAAAAGGAAAAGACCTGGTCGGCAAAGTTGCGGTTGTTGGTCAGCTTGTATTGTTAGGCTTGGGATTGACGGTGTTGAGTGACAATCTGGGAATCCTCAATCAGGAAACATTTTCCGGAATGCTCTATCACTCGGAATTTGGCCAGGTGATGCGGCTGTTCTTTTTAACCAGTTCGATTCTCACCTCATTTCTCGGATCTATTTTTCTGAGAAAGCACGGGCTTCCTGGAACGGAGTTTTACGCCATCCTGCTATTGGTGACCTCCGCGATCATGCTGTTGGCTCAGAGTAATCATTTCGTCATGCTGTTTGTTGCGTTGGAAACTGTGACGATCGGTTTCTATGTTTTGGTGAGTTATAATCGCGATCGCTCCAATAGTTTGGAAGCGGGCTTGAAGTATTTGATTATGGGTGGATTCAGCACCGCGATACTCCTTATGGGTATTGTGCTGATTTATGGCATCGCCAGTACTCCGGGATTGGCTGGAATGTCTGGAGAAGCTTTGAAGTTTTCTGACCTCCAATTGTTTCTTGGACTCAATAGTGACAATCTAATTGTGAAGACCGGAGTGCTTATGGTTTTTGCCGGTATCGCATTCAAAATTGGATCCGTGCCGTTTCAGATTTGGATTCCCGATGTTTATCAAGGCGCACCCACCCCCGTAACTGCGGCCTTGGCCGTTACTTCGAAAGCCGGAGGATTTGCCATCCTTATCGTTTTGGTTACCGGACCGTTCAAGCCGATGGCTCAGTTATTGGTTCCTGTGCTTAGCGTCATGGCTATCGCCACCATACTTTTTGGAAATATCGCCGCGTTGACCCAGAGAAACGTGAAGCGACTCATCGGTTTATCGGGAGTTTCGCATGCGGGGTACTTGCTGATGGGAATTGTCGCAATGTTCACGATTCCGGCAGCTCAAAATGCTGTGGTGTTTTACCTTATCACCTACCTGTTGGCCTCCTACGCGGTATTTGGAGTAATGGCTCATCTTTCAAGTAAAGGAAAAGATGACATTCAACAGCTTAGTGACTACCAGGACCTGTTGGAAGAAAGACCTTTTCTTTCAGGCGTACTGGTGCTCGGGCTGGGTTCTCTGGCTGGTATTCCTCCGCTCGCGGGATTCATTGGGAAACTGCTCCTATTCTACGCAGCCTTCCAAGCTGGATTGTACAGTTTACTTGGAGTGGCAATTGTTGGTGTGGTAATTTCGATCTATTATTATTTTGGTTGGATTAAGGAAGCGACCTTCCGGTTTTGGAAACTACCCGTTTTGGATGGCGAGGAAGCTGAAGCTCTTCGCGATTGGCCGGATGTTTCCAATCTTGCCAAATTGACTTTGGGTGGGCTCGCACTACTAACCCTGTTGCTTGGATTTTACCAAGGTCCACTCAGCTCCTTAATCGGTGGTTGAGGCTGGCATTTTTTATTTTCATCAAAAAGAGGGCCGGGTTTTGGATTTTTCCTCGCCCTTGAATTGCAAAGTTCTAGGCTTCAAAAAAACCTATGAATGTAACCGGAATCGCACTGGTCTCCCCCGACGCCGCCAAAGACAATCCCAAGTTAACACCAGAGCTACTTGCCTCCGTATTGGCGCGTTATTCGAGGTCAAATATTGGTTTGGAAAAAATCCTTGAAAAGGTTGATCTTAATGAAGCGGATGCATCGATCGACCGTATTTTGAAGTTCGTTGATTATGGTCACGCTTCTATTGCGGGCCTGACTGGTGGAATCGCTATGGCGATCGATGACGTGTCCATGTGGTTGGCTTATAAATTATTTGAAATCGCTCAGATGGGTGATGGGCAGGAATCCAGCACGCGGTACATCAGCATGGACGAGAGCAGCCTACTGGAGCCTGAAGATGTGGGTGTTCCAGCAGGCCTGGCTGGTGAATGGAAATCAATCATGCTCGAAAGCTTCCGGGCTTATCAGGCCGAGTACGATCGCTTGGATGTATTGGCGACTGAGAATCCCGAGTTAATCCGTTATCCGGAAAATGCGAATCCGCTTGTAATAAAACGAATTCGCAAGAACTACGCTCTCGATCGAGCTCGCTACTTTATGCCCTTTGCTTGCAAGACGAGTATGGCTCTGGTTATGAGTTCAAGAATGTGGACTGAAGCAATCAAGCACCTCGAATCGCTGCCTCAAATCGAAGCCCACGCTTGCGCTAATGCCATCCGGGAGGAGTTAACTAAATTTTCTCCAAGGTTGGTGAAACATAGTAAGTCGGAATATTCTTATGAGGCTCAAGCTCGCCAGGAATTTGATTACAGTTTGAAGTTGGGATTGGAAACGCTTTCGACAGACAATCTTGCTGACGAAGTTTGGGTGAAAGTTGATAACGAGGTTCCTGACTTTCTCCCCGATACCCAGTCGATGAAAGACGCTCTGGGGCACCGGGCGAATCGTTACGGTCGATGTGGTTATTCGATTCGCCGCATGCGCGTTTCATTTGCCTGGAATAACATGGCGATCGCCGAGTTACGTGATTTGAACCGTCACCGGACCGGTCATCGATTTACACCCATGATACAAAATGGTTTCTATTTACCGCCTGAAGTTGATCCTGCTCCGCATCAGGAACTGTTGATTCGTCAAAAAGCGTTATTGAAAACATTGATGGAATTAAAATCACCCGCTTATGTTTACGGTCTTCTCTTGGGGTCTCAGACGCCTTTCGAGCATAGCACTCATGCTGATAAATTTGTCTACGAAGCCGAACTCAGAACAGGAATGGGTGCGCACTTTCGTTATGCTGAACACCTAAGCAAGGCGCTGCATAAGTTTTGGGAATTGGTTCCCGAATCCAAACCGTTTATTACGGAGGGCACTGCTGAGCCTGAATAGAGTATTCATGAAATTGCTACTGATAGGATTACTACTGATTTCAATACCATTAGTTGGTATCGAGCCGGTTGATCCGGGAAGTCCGAAGCTTTATCAGGAACAGAAACTGGTGATTGATAAAACAGTTAATAATCTAAATACCATTCCTGCTACACCAGCTTCCGGGCTTTACCGATCTTGGATAAATCCAGTAAAAACCATTTTGAATCCGGCGAATCAATCTCAAGACTTTAATCTCGTGTCCTTCCCCGTTCGATATCCATCGCGCGAACAAACTTTTTTCGAATTTAAGGAGTGGCAACCCGGAAATGCGGTGAAACTGTATGAAAAAAGTAAAGATTTTGAGCGTATTCGAAGCCCATTGGCACTTAAGAACTTTAATCGATTTAATTATCTTCGGAACTCGAGTTCCCCCTAGACTTCAATCACAAAAGCTTCTAATAGTATCACTTAGATTTATTCATGGGTTCGTTTCGGCTACTACAGTTCAATATGCAGTTTGGTCAATTGTGGGATTCCTCTGATCCTGACAATTCCCCCGTCGACATCGAAGCAACCGCTCGTTTGTTGAATCTTTATGACGGAGATATTGTGATCCTTCAGGAAGTCGAACAGGCCCTGCCAGGTGGTGTGCAAAAGCAACCTCCGGATAATTTCACTTATCTTCAAAGTAAATTGGAAGGATATCATAGTGCTTTTGCATATCCTCCTGAAGATGCGCGTGAATTACCATTTGGGATTGGGTTAGGCATTTTTTCAAAGTATCCGATTATGAATACTCGAACGATCAACCTGCCAGGTGCCCCGGTTATTTTTGAGTTTGATGGTAAGAATACTACTCCAACTGATAGAGTGTTACTTGTTGCAGATATTGAGATTGAAGGTCGAATTGTGACATTTCTCAATACCCATTTGCAGGCCTATTTTATGATCAACGCTTCAAGCGATGATTATCCAGAGCAACGAAATATTGTATTGAAAGAAGCTATGGCGATTGAAGGTCCTATGGTGCTGGCCGGCGATTTCAATTCGGTAGCCAGCGAAGGACTAGTCGCCCACTATGAAAATGCGGGATTGCACACTGTGCAAAAAGATACGGTCACCTGGAAACGTATGCCCCATGTACTCGACCATATCTTTTATAATGACGAATTGATCCTTAAGGGTGGAACAGTCGACGAAGTAACCGCTTCAGATCATCACATGTTGGTGGCGGAATTCAAATATTAGACGCCATGTTGTTTACCTTGGCGAACTCGGTCTTTGGCCGATTCTCTATCTGATTCAATTCGTCCAATGTCAATTGCCAGCTCTTTTTCCGCCAGAGTAATCGCTTTATAGTCACGTTTGATCGATGCTTCAGAAATCCGTTGTTTAGCAGCGATTTTCTTCTCCGCAATCTTTGCTGTATACTTGTTGTCCAGATCAGCTAATTCCTCTTTTTGAGCATCGGTGAGCGGAGTGTTTTCATCAGGACTGGCGGTTTTCAACCGATCCATTGCAAGTTCGTAGGCAGATTTCATATCATGTGTGTGGTATCAGGCTATTTACTAAGATCATTCCAACTGTGATGACAATCGGAAAGGCAAATTTCCATCGTTTGCGCCAACTTGAACTATGAACAAACAAAAGACTTCCCAGAAAAAGTATGACCGTAGCTATACCTAAGCTATTAGTCGCCCAAGTGGTATTTACAAAAGTGTTCGGCAAGCGGGAAGCGTTCCCCAGCAATCCATCCATGATCTGGATCAACAGCAATGGTCCGTGATTTAAAAAACCTGAAACAGTAGGTAAGAAGAACAAGCTCCCGATGATAGAAAACAAACCTGCGATAATAACTAATGAGGCCATGGGAATTAAGACCATATTTAGAAACACTGCAAATGGGGCCAGGATTCCGAAATATAGAATACTTAATGGGGCACTTGCCAGGGTTGCTGAAAGGCTGATACAAAAGGTACCTCCAATGATTTCCAAGGACTTGTTTAAGAACGCACGGCCTTTAGATAATTCAACCTGTTTTTGTGGAATCCTGGCATGCCAGGATTCGCGCAATGATTGGTAGAGCGGTATTCCCCAAAGCAAAATGCCAGAGACAACCGTGTAGGATAATTGAAATCCGGCTGAGAACAGTTGGGTCGGTGAGACAATGAGGACTGCTACCGCAGAAGCCACGAGCGCTTGAAACGGTGGCATTTGGCGGATTAGCGATTTCCCGATCCAGAAAAATGCAGTCATGGCGAAAGCTCGAACTGCTGATGGGCTTGCCCCCGTGATTTCAACATAAAGATAAACGAGACCAATGCCCAAGATAACTGATATTCGTCTTGGGACTCTCAATACGAGAAAGATACTAGCTACTGTAATTGCAATTATTCCTATGTGTAATCCGCTAATAGCAAAAAGGTGAAGGGTGCCGGTTTTAAGAAATATTTCTTTATTCTCCGCACTGAGTTCTCCTTTTATGCCCAGCAGCATTCCGCGATAAATGGAGAGCTCCTCAGGGTAATCAGATAGATCAATCTGGAGGGTGTTTATGGCTTTGCTTCTTAAACTTCCGATCAATTGTTCGAACAGATTTCCTTTCTCTGGAGTTTCTGTGAGGTATGCCCTCGTGAGTGTAAGTGAAATTGATTGTCCGATTAAGTATTGTTCAAAGAGTGAATGATCCTCTTTTGAAGGAAGGTAATTTAAGACTCCTCTTAACTGCAGGCTATCTCCTCGGTCAATTTGGTGGTCTTCACCATTGGCAGAAAAATAGATGGGATAGTTTAAAAGTGGATTAAGGTGTGCTTCGGTTTTAATTACAGTAGCCAGTCCACTGATAATTTCAGGATCGTTGCTGGCATATAGCTGCTTAACTTTCAGTTCAAGGAATGCTTCTCGCGGTGGTAAATGATTCCATAGCTCGGGAAACTGTCTGTTCTGCTGATAATAAAGTAGTGAGGCGACGGATACTCCTAATATCATGAAATACGCCCAATAATCCTGTCTACCCAAATTTGCTCTTTTTCGGCTTACCCAGAAGGCAATGGCCAGGCAGATAAATGCTAAAAGTAGGGTGGGTAGTACAGGTAAAGGTGGTAGGAAATGTCCCATGGTATAGCCACCGATCATTGGTATTAGGAGCCAAAGGAGAGGAGCTCTATAGGAGGTGACGGACATTTCCTTAAGGATTGGAATTTGGTGGATAGTGTAAAACACTTTCTATTTCAGGTCCTGACTATCTTTGGTTTGCAGGTATACGGTCCTGGTGCTAACACTTTTCAAAATGGCAGATTCCTTTCAGGCTTCCTTCTTTGAGACCGGCTCAAAAAGTCAGGTCGACCATGCCTTTAAACCGCTGGCTGCGCGGATGCGGCCTCGATTGTTGGGAGAAATTATTGGTCAACAGCATCTATTAAAGGATGGTGCCCTGCTGCCCAAGCTCATTCAATCGGACCGGTTTGGCAGTTTACTCTTCTGGGGTCCTCCGGGTTGTGGAAAAACCACATTTGCACGTGTGATCGCTCAGGAAACTCAAAGCCATTTCATCCAGATCAACGCTGTTCTATCAAATGCTGCGGAATTAAAGCAAATTCTGTTATCAGCGCGCAGTAATCCCTCGGCTCGAACGGTCCTCTTTATTGATGAACTCCATCGGTTTAACAAAGCGCAACAGGATCTGCTCTTACCGGATGTTGAGGAGGGAAATATCCGACTGATAGGTGCAACGACCCATAATCCAGGATTCTACATTATTCCCCCGCTGGTTAGCCGGAGTCATCTTTTTAAATTAGAGCCTTTGACCAAAGAGGAGGTGGCTTTGGCTTTGGAACGTGCGCTGAAAGATGATGAAAGGGGATTGGGCGAAAGACGCGTTAAAGCCGATTACGAGTTGCTTCTCTCGCTCGCCAAATTGTGCGACGGCGACTTACGACGAGCTTTGAATGCGCTTGAGGTCCTTGTTGAAAGTGTTGAACAGGGGCATGTGCTTTCTTCGGAGGATCTAGAGGCTTTCGCCAGCGAAAGACAGATTCGTTATGACGCAGATGAAGACGAACATTACAATACGGCATCAGCGTTTATCAAAAGTATGCGAGGTGGAGATCCTGATGCGGCTCTTTACTGGATGGCAAAAATGTTAGCAGGGGGGGAGGATCCACGATTCATTGCACGGAGATTGGTTATTCTGGCTAGTGAAGACGTGGGTTTGGCCGATCCGATGGCGTTGCCTCTGGCAGTTGCCGCCAAAGAAGCCTGCGAGTTTGTCGGTCAGCCGGAATGCGAACTCAATTTAGCCCATGCCGTAATCTACCTGGCTACTGCTCCGAAAAGTAATTCTGCAACGACCGCACTTGGTAATGTAAAAAAAGAAATAAAAGACAATCCGCTTCAGAGTGTTCCGATCTGGTTGCAAGATAGTCATAGCAAGGTCTCCAAGAGCATGGGGCAGGGAGCAGGATACCAGTATAGCCACGATTTTCCTGAAGCGGTTTCAGGGCAGGACTATATGGAGAATCCCAAACAATTTTATACAGCCGGTGAATCAGGTCGTGAAAAATTTATATTAGAACGACTTCGCTATTGGAGGGAACTGAAAGAGCAGCTAAAGACTCAAACTCAATAGAAACTCCCATATATTTATGAAAACACGCATCTGGAGCATCTTTTTACTGCTTGGTCTACTTTTTGGATCTCAACTATCCTACGCGAAGGACTCCACGGAGTCGGAAACTCTTAAGGGTTATTTCATTAAACGGTCCGATAATACCTACCTCCATGTTGAAATGGTCGGTATTCAAATGATCTTTAAGCTGCTCGATAAAGATCATCACGAGATTGAGAACGTTTTTACCCGCGGTGTTATGACGGTGAATCCCAAAGGTAAATCGAGTATTCGGATGGTTATCCAATCAACCGGAGACGGTATTTCTTTAAAAAGCTCAAAGTTGATTAAAAAGCCCCATCTTCTTAAAATAAACGGACGTCTCTTTAAGGGAGAAGATGACAAAGTTGGTGAAGCATTTAATATACAATATAATCAACATACGGTTGAAGAGGTGACGGTAACTCCATTACCTAAGAGCTAAATAATGAAAATAAACAGAAGGCCGCTTGATTTCCGGATTTTATTGAAACAATGGCTTTTGATAGCTGCCGGTGTAGCAATTGCCTCATTTCTGAATGATGGAATTCGCTTCGAGTCTATCTCAAGTTTGATACTCGCAGTCCTTTTTATCTCACTCTTCAACGTGTTTCTTAAACCGATTCTCGTCCTATTTGGGTTACCCTTTATAATGATGACTTTGGGGCTCGGCATCCTGTTGATTAATGCCGTGATATTTGCGCTGGCCGGCTACCTTGTTCCTGGATTCCATGTCTTGGGATTCGGGGCTGCCTTCTGGGGTGCTTTTGTAGTAAGCCTGACGACTATGCTCGTAAATATTTTGTTGAGTAAGCCAAAAATCACTGTGCAGCGAACGCATACTCGTGCTCCAAGAGTTGCGGGAGGTGCTAAAGAATATCGTGGTAAACTGGACGACGACGTGATCGACGTTTGAAGATTGGAATCGCGACATTTTGGGTGCTATTCAGTTTTAAATTGAGAGAAAGTGCATTCCGGTTTCTCACTTGTATAATTCCAAAAGGGAATAGATTGTCTCTGCCTTCATCATTTTAAAGCTATGGAAGAAGTAACAAGTGAATACGATTTAGTAGTTATCGGAGGTGGCCCTGCAGGTTATGCAGGCGCCATTCGTGCTGGCCAGCTGGGTAAAAAAGTTGCCTGTGTTGAAATGGAGCGACCAGGTGGCACATGCTTGAATTGGGGATGTATCCCATCCAAAGCGTTGTTGAAAAGCGCTGAACTCTACCAAAAAATGCTCCATGCTTCCGACTTTGGATTGAGTGCTGAATCAGTAGGATTTGATTTCGAGAAAATTGTCTCACGATCGCGCAAAGTAGCTGAACAGATGGCGACGGGTATCGAGTTTCTCTTCAAGAAAAACAAAGTAGATCACTTTCGTGGAACCGGTCAGGTTAACGTGCCTGGTATGGTGGAAATCAAAGACGGCCCTGATAAAGGAAAATTTCTTAAGGCTAAAAATATATTACTGGCGACCGGTTGCAAAATGCGTCCTTTCCCTGGCTTGAAGCTCGATGGTGAGCGTGTGATGACTTCACGCGAGGCTCTCGCACAAAAGAAGCAACCGGGAAGTATTTTAATAATTGGGGCAGGAGCCATCGGGGTTGAGTTCGCCTATTTCTACAACGCTTTGGGGACAGAGGTCACCTTGGTGGAAGTTCTCGACCAGGTGCTTCCAGTAGAAGATGAAGAAGTGGCGAAGCTGCTTGGACGCTCTTTTAAGAAACAAGGCGTGAGTGTTCATCTCGGAACCAAAGTCGATAATGTAAAAGTGACTAAAACCGGGGTGACTGCCGATTTGGTAAAAGGAGACAAGATCACTCCAATTAAAGTAGATGCCGTTTTATCCGCTATTGGAGTTGTTCCAAACTTGGAAGGTGCACTTTCCTCAAAAATCAAGCTCAATCAAGATCGCGGGTATTTGACAGTTAATGATCGTTACGCAACCAACGTAGAAGGCATCTATGCCGCGGGTGATATTATTGGTCCGCCTTGGTTGGCGCACGTAGCAACTTACGAAGCCATTCAAGCGGTTAATGGTATGTTTGGGGCTGGAGAACCTAAACGAGTTGGATTATTTCCCGGTTGTACCTATTGTTTACCTCAAGTTGCGAGTATAGGGAAAACAGAACAAGCACTCAAAGCCGAAGGCGTCGCTTACAAGATTGGCAAGTTTCCATTCGCTGCTTCTGGCAAGGCGGTAGCTTCAAATGCCTCGGAAGGTTTTGTAAAAGTGTTATCCTCTGAAACGGATGGTGAAATTCTTGGCGTTCACATTATTGGAGCGGATGCTACCGAACTGATTGCGGAGTATGCGCTCGCGATGGAACTGGAGGCTACTCCATCGGAAATCCAGGAGACGATCCATGCTCATCCTACCTTAAGTGAAGCTTTGATGGAAGCCGCAGCTGCTACGCATAATGAAGCGATCCACATCTAGGATCTGTTAGTTTAGATTAGTTAAACTAGGTTCGGGTGCCCCAGTTTAGCCAAAGCACAGCTAAAAGGCGTATCAGAATATCAATGCACAAAGGTCTGGTGAATAAGTGAATCTTTTTCACTGGATAAAAACTGATCCAATCCATTTTTTGACCTTTTGAGTCCTTGAGCTTTCGATTCATTCCATCGCTCTGTATTGATCAAATCGTTGCTCTTCGAAAGAATGGGATGATTCAGGTGATAAAGAATACATTGTTGATGAAGAAACTTTTCGGTGAGCCCTGAGATCTTAAGTCGGTCCAGTAATTCCATATCTTCATGGCCCCAACCTATGAATTCATTATCAAATCCATTCACCTCGATCAGGTCGTTTTTCCAAAACGACATGTTGGCACCCAATGCGGATGTATTGGAGTCCCAATTTACAAAGGGTATTCTGAACGCAACTTTCTTCGGGTAAAGGTTTCCTTTAAGTGACTGTGAAAGGCGGGCAAAAAATGTGGTGTTAAAATCATCAAGCACTTCTTCTTTCACATACGATCTTGCCCCGAGGAGATATTGATTGGGCTTTGCGTAGCTGGCATGGTCTTTGACGAAGTGTTTATGAGGAATACAATCTGAGTCTGTTAGAATAAGGTAGTCACCTTCACTCGCTACAATCGCCTTATTTAAAATCAAAGACCTACGGTAACCGGAGTCCGGTTGAGTAACATGAACAAACTTCTGGTTTCGTTTGAGGTTTGATGGAACTATTTCTTTCAGGTTTAATGCTTCAGCATCTTCGGCAATTATTATCTCATGTGGTTGCTGTTTTTGATTCAGGTAACCCGTCAAAACGCGCTTCAAAACTTGAGGTGCTCCGTAAGCAGTAATAATCACTGATATTTTCATTCTCAGATAATAGATTTTTCAAAACGCTAATCGCATGCTGTGATCAAAATCGAACTTTAACTTAAGTTGTTAAAGTTTAGCTTGGACAGACTAATGTTACCCTGTGAGAACACTTCGAAATCTGAAGGAAGGCCATTGGGCGAGGTTCTTTCAGTGTCTTCATTATAATGAAAAGTGAAAGTGCCTGCCTCCGTTTCACGGAACAAGGCACCTAGTTTGATGTGTCCTGGTTGCGTCAGGATCCAAGGTGTATCGGGCTTGGGGTGAGTCGGAAAATTAACATTATAAACGAGGTTACTTTTATTAACTTCACCTACTTTCTCGGAAGCAAATTTCGCTCCAAGTTCCGCTGCAATATCGATTCGATTTTTAATCGATTCTGACGGATTGACGGAATCGTTTTTAACTAAATCGAAATCGGTTCCCTCCAGATGGATTGATAGAGCGATGCCTGGCAAACCCCAGCTTGCCCCTTCTAAAGCTCCAGCTACTGTTCCTGAGCTATACAAGATGGGTAACATGGCATTCCATCCCACATTGATACCCGACACGACCACATCTGGTTTAACAGGAAGTAGGTGGCTCAGTGCAATATTGATAGCGTCACTGGGAGTACCTTCTACTTGCCAGCCTTTTATCCCTTCGATTCCAGTATAAGGCCAAACTTTTACTTCTCCTGTTCGCGATACTTTCCTCCCGACCCAACTCTGTTCATCTGCCGGGGCAGCAACATAAGTGGTACCATAATTGGAGAGTGCTTTCACCAATGCGTGAATGAAATAGACATGGATTCCATCGTCATTAGTTACTAGAAATGTGGGTTCTGTCATAAAGGAAGTTTTGTAGGTAAAAGACATTCACACGATTTCAACTGCAATGATTTATATCTATTTCAGCCAATTCTTCCGTTAACCCTGATAAACACTATAGGGGTAATACCTAAATTGGGGGTCAGGTGCACGTTATCCATTGATTATTGTTGTTTTACCTCTTCTCTAAAAGGAAATGCCAAAGTCGTTTTCTTTTAACAATCGCTTCCTGATTCTATCCACATCTTTTGTGTGTTTGTTTTCTGGAACCATGCTACAAGACCAAACCGTTCCTTCAGACGACTTTGAAATGCCATTACCCCTTTTTGTCGGTTCCAAAGATGAGTTACTTGATCAGATATTTGAAGAGGCAAAATCTGACCGGCTCTGTCGCTTTATCAAAATCAAGAAACTGAAAGTTTAAAGCATTGGATCTGAACTATTTCTGCTAGCTCCTCGATCAATAAAAAAAGCCCGCTAAAATAGCGGGCTTTTTTTCCTAAATGGATTGCTTTCAGTTATGAGTTTTCAGACTCATCCTCCGCGGCTACTCCCGCTGGTTCTTCTGATGCAGCTTCGCGCTCAGCCATGGCTGCCTTTCGGCTTAGCTTTACGCGACCTTTGTCGTCGATACCTATGCATTTCACCCAGATTTCGTCGCCCAATTTGGCAACATCTTCTGTTTTGTTAACGCGGAAGTCGGCCAGTTCAGAAATGTGAACCAGACCTTCCTTTCCTGGAAGCGCTTCAACGAATACGCCGAAATCTTTTACAGATTTAACAGTTCCCCGGTAAATCGCGCCAACCTCAATCTCAGCCGTAAGCATCTTGATTTCGTTAAACGCAATTTCAAGCGATTGTTTGTTGTTACTGTAAATGTAGACCTTTCCGCTGTTGTCGCTATCGATTTCAATATTTGCTCCAGATACCTCAGTCATCCTGCGAATGTTCTTTCCGCCAGGTCCGATGAGGAGACCGATCTTTTCAGGATCGATTTGAATGGTCTGGATGCGAGGTGCATTTTCTTTCACTTCAGCCCGGGCCTGGGGCATGGCTTCCGCCATGGCGTCCAGAATCTTCATACGAGCATCGAAAGACTCTTTTACCGCCTCAACCATGGTGTCGTGTGGTAGACCATTAATTTTCAAGTCGAGCTGGAAGCCCGTAATACCTTCACGAGTGCCACAGATCTTAAAATCCATGTCTCCGAAATGGTCTTCGTCACCTATGATGTCGACCAGTACGATCTTCTTCGTGTATTCACCGGCTTCATTTTTTTCTGTTACAAGTCCGGTTGAAATGCCTGCGACAGGAGCAATGATCGGAACGCCTGCGTCCATAAGGGCCAAACAACCTGCACAAACAGAAGCCATCGAGGTGGAACCGTTGGATTCCATGATTTCAGAAACGATTCGGACAGAGTAGGGGAACTCTTCTTCCGCAGGAATTACGGGTAGAAGGGAACGTTCTGCCAATGCTCCATGCCCAATTTCACGGCGACCAGGAATGCCAAAGCGCCCTGTTTCACCGACCGAATAGGGAGGGAAATTGTAATGAAGTATGAATGACTTTTCTTTGCTTCCTCCAGTAATGGCATCCAGTGATTGAGCATCGCTCATTCCGCCCAAGGTTAGTAATCCAAGCGTTTGTGTTTCACCCCGTGAAAACATGGCAGAACCGTGTACCGTTGGAAGTATGTCTACGTCACAAGTGATTTTGCGAAGGTCCAAAGGAGCTCGTCCGTCAGCGCGTGTCTTATCCGCAAGAATACCGCTTCGGTAGACTTCTTCTTGCAGGATTTCCATGGCAATACTCAGTTGGTTTTTGTCGTATTCTCCCTCGGCGTTAGCTTCGATCAGTGCTGCCTCAGCTTCTTCTTTCAAAGCCTTAACCGCTGCGCGACGCTCCGTCTTTTTGGAGGTGTAGACGGCCGCTTTCAGGCGGTCACCGATAAGATCGCGCACGATCTTCAAGTTTTCGTCTGTTACATTATAAAGAGCAAATTCACGTTTTTCTTTGCCGGCTAACTTCGCCAATTCTCTTTGAGAAGCGATGATCGGTTGGATAGCTTTTTGTGAATACTCCAGTGCTTCAATGAAACGAGCTTCTGGAATCTGATCGGCAGAACCTTCGATCATAAGCATTTCGGTTTCCGTTCCTACATAAATGAGGTCGAGATCCGAGTCACACTGTTGTTCATTGGTCGGATTGACGACAAACTCACCATCAATTTGGGCCAAACGAATACAACCTACTGGGCCATTCCAGGGAATGTCAGAAATCAAGATCGCGGCGGAAGCACCGTTAACCATGAGGATATCGGCATCGTTGACCAGATCGGTAGAGAGCAAGATGCCAATAACTTGGATCTCATTCAAAAAGCCTTTTGGAAACAACGGACGGAGTGGTCGATCGCATAAGCGGGAGGTTAATATTTCCTTCTCGCTTGGTCGACCTTCGCGTTTGAAGTAGCCACCAGGAAAACGACCTGCGGCTGAGTATTTTTCGCGATAATCTACGGTGAGCGGAAACCAATTTTGGTCCGGGCGCAGCTCCTCGGCCACGGTTGCGGATACGAATAGGGTAGTTTCCCCAAGACTAACGGTGACGGCACCGCTTGACTGTTTTGCTATATCGCCGGTGGAAATTGTGATTCCTAGTCCGTCGACTGTAACTGAATGTTTTTGCTTCATTATATGATTTTTTCTCAGTGTTACAGGCGGGGACTTTCAAGAATTAGTGATATGAGGCAATTAGCCTACGATCACTGAACCCGCCTTTCTTCTAATAGGTACAAGAATCATGCGCCTGCCTCGTATGAGATCAGAGACTATTCTATGCACAATGTGTGTAGGTTTGAATACGGGTTAACGGCGTAGCTTGAGCTGTTCCAACATATGTTTGTATTTGTTGAGATCGTGCCGCTTTACGTAATCAAGGAGTTTGCGTCTCCGGCTAGCCAAGGCGATCAGTCCACGACGGGAGTGATAGTCTTTCCGGTGAACACGCAGGTGATCGGTCAGTTGTGTGATCCTTGCACTCAATAGAGCGATTTGGACTTCTGATGATCCGGTGTCAGCATCGCTTTTGCGAAACTTCTGAATGATGGGTTGTTTATCTATTTTGCTATTCTTCGACATAATGTTAATTTGGATTTTCACGACGATTGGCTTGATTGCCTGGACCTAGCCGGAGCCAAATCCACCGTTTTCCCGGATGGGTGTCGCGGAGAGAAGTCCTTGTCGGAGGCTTCTACCCTAACGGTAAGCGCGTAAAAATGCGCATGCACAATTTGCTTGGCAAGGTTTTTCTATCTGGATTTGAAACCTTAAAATCTCAGGGTTTTCGGGGATTCCAGCCCAGGTTTAGCTGACTGGTATTCCGGTTAAACCGTCCAGGTATGTGCTCCGTTAATCAGCTCCTGCAAATCGGCTTTACCGTCACGTTGGTCAATTGCTGCATCCACCTGTTGGTTGATCTGAGCATCGTAGGTCGGTTTTTCAACTTTCCTTAGTACGCCAATGGGAGTAGGGAAATCCGGGAAGGTCATTTCGGCGAGCATCGCGGTATATAGGGAGCCCGGCCGGTCAGGTGTATGGATCATCACATTTTTTTCTTCAGGGGAGGCATCTCCCAATGTGATGATTTCCGGTTGGGAGCCATTCCATACAATTCCTTTTTTCTCCTCTTTCCCGAAAACCATTGGTTGACCATCTTCAAGGTGCAGGAGGTTGTTATCCCGATTTTCGCGCCCATAAACCGGATCCCACGTCTTGTCGTTGAAGATCACGCAGTTCTGAAGGATTTCTACAAATGAAACTCCCTGGTGCTCATGGGCAGCTTTGAAGGTCTCCATCATATGCTTCGGGTTGGTATCAATTGTCCTGGCTATAAAAGTAGCTTCGGCTCCCAGGGCGAAAAGGATGGGATTCAAAGGGTTGTCGATAGAACCCATGGGCGTAGTTTTGGTTTTCGTTCCAACCGGCGAAGTGGGGCTATATTGGCCTTTGGTCAGACCATACACGCGGTTGTTGAACAGTAAGATGTTGATATTCACATTACGACGCAATACGTGCATCAAATGATTACCACCAATGCTTAATCCATCTCCGTCTCCGGTAATCATCCATACGGAAAGATCGGGATTCGCAACTTTTACTCCAGTTGTTACGGTGGGTGCCCGACCATGAATCGTGTGAAACCCGTAGGTATTCATATAGTAGGGGAACCGGCTCGAACAACCAATGCCACTCACCACCACATAGTTTTCCTTGGGAATGCCCAACTCTGGCAACGTTCGTTGCAGCGAGTTCAAAATGGCATAGTCTCCGCAACCGGGGCACCAACGAACGTCATTGGGCGTTACAAAATCTTTTTTAGTCTGTTTTTCTTCTATTATTTCAGTAGTCATGGCGGGAAATGCTGGAGGTGGGCAGGTAGGTGCTTCAGTCTTGAAGCAATTCGTGGATCTTTTGGGTAAGTTCTTTTACCTTAAATGGTTGGCCTTGTACTTTATTGAATGGAATTGTTTCTACCAAAAGCTGCGAACGAATGAGGACATTTAGTTGCCCCATATTTAATTCAGGAATCATCACTTTTTCGAACCGTCCCATGATTTCTTTTAGGTCCTTCGGGAGTGGATGTAAGTGGGTGAGGTGTGCGCTGCTGACAGAAAAGCCTTCAGCTTGCATGGCACTAACCGCAGCCGTGATGGATCCATATGTTCCACCCCACCCAACTACCAGAACTTTACCAGAATCTTCACCAATTAGTTTTGTTGGCGGAATCGAATTTGCAATGCGTGCTATCTTATCATTACGAATCTGAGTCATTTCTTCGTGGTTTTCCGGATCATAGCTCACACTGCCCGCTTCGTCTTTTTCCAATCCACCGATTCTGTGTTCCAATCCTTTTTGACCAGGAATTGCCAGTGTTCGGGCAAGCGTTTCTTCGTTACGGGCAAAGGTTTTGTAAGGCTCACCTTCTTTTGCAAACGCCACCTTTATTTCAGGAATAGATTCAACGGATGGAATTTTCCACGGTTCGGCGCCGTTGGCTATATAAAGGTCGCTCAGCACGATAACCGGTGTGGAATAGGTTAATGCGATACGAATGGCTTCAATGGCCGTTTCAAAACAGTTGGAAGCGCTGTTGGCTGCTATTACGGGGATAGTTGCATCGCTATGGCGACCATACACAGCTTGGAGCAGATCGCTTTGCTCTGTCTTGGTTGGCAGACCGGTGCTCGGTCCTCCGCGTTGAATATTTAGAATAACAAGAGGTAATTCGGTTGATGTGGCCAATCCAATAAATTCCGCCTTTAAACACATGCCCGGTCCACTGGTTCCAGTGACTCCCAGGCTCCCCACGAAACTTGCACCAATGGCTGCACCGATGGCGGCAATTTCGTCCTCTGCTTGGAGGGTCTTAACGCCAAAATGTTTGTAACTGGATAGCATCTCCAGAATCGAAGAGGCAGGAGTTATCGGATAACCGGAATAAAATAATTTTCGATCTGCCTTTTTAGCACCGGCGATCAATCCAAGAACCAAAGCTTCGTTGCCGGAAATCTTTCTATAAAGCCCTGTCTCCACCTCGGCTTTGGCCACCATGTAACGGTTTCTGGAAGTTTCTGTGGTTTCGCCAAAGTAGTAACCGGACTTCAAAACCTTGATATTTGCTTCTGCCAAAATGGGTGAACGACGGCTCCACTTTGATCTGATAAATTCTACCGTTGTATCAATCGGGCGGCTGTAAATCCAATAAATGTAACCAAGAGCAAAGAAATTCTTACAGCGGAGCTTATCCTTCGCAGACAGTTCGGTTTCGTTTAAAGACTCTTTAGTGAAGTGATTGATATCGATCTGGATCACCTCATACTTTGCCATTAGCTCCGGGTCTTTCAAAGGGTTGGATTCATAACCAGCCATCTTTAGATTCTCTGGAGTGAAGGCCGCAGAGTTTACAATCAGCAAGCCTTCCTTTTCCAAATCACGGAGGTGCACTTTGAGCGCGGCCGGGTTCATGGCAATCAAAGTATCAGGTGAGTCGCCCGCTGTCAGGATCTCCGTACTTCCAATTTGTATCTGGAATGCAGATACTCCCGGAATGGTTCCGGCTGGTGCACGAATTTCCGCTGGAAAATCCGGAAATGTAGCCAGGTCGTTTCCAAAAGCGGCGCTACTATCCGTAAATCGCTCCCCGATGGTTTGCATGCCGTCTCCGGAATCTCCTGCGAAACGTATTACGACACTCTTTAGTTCTTTAAATTCTTCGGCGAAAGTGGACTCAGTGCCCATGGGATGTTTTTTGGCGGCGATTGAATTAAGGTGTAAAACGCGTTAATCCAATTGGTTATTTCCGTATAGTCAATATCTATGGCTATAAGATTTTGTTACTCTGTACAGTCACAGAATTAATTATTTATACTGCCGGGCTGAGTTGTAATTAACTGCTGAAGTAATTGTCCAAGGTTTACATCTGCCTTAACCTTTTCAGGGGCTATCCCGCCCGAAAAATGATCTCCCGAATTCCCTCACACCCGGGAATGTTGGTGAGCCGGGCCAATATCATTTTTTTATGAAATTGCATTTCCTGTTTAACCACGGGGTTGTTTACCAGCACGTACAAGCGGAATCCATGATCCAGGCGATGAGGGTGCGAATGGGAAGCGTTGCGATCTCCGACAATAGATGTCCAGTCTGCCAATATGGCTTCTTCGGGGCGCGATTCAGTGATTTGAAACTTCTGAATCACCCTGTCCATTACCGAGTCGAGATCCTTCTCATCTTTCCAAAATGCCCTCGATTTATCTCTGGGCAATCCTCTTAGGGAAGCTATCAAGTTGTTGGTTTTACGACTGAAGTTGCTGGATTTGGGCATGGCAGTTTATTCTTCGAAACTAGACCACTCTTAAGGCCTGGTATTCACACCTGTCCAGTGAAACCGAAATCATTCCGGGTTCATTGTTAAGTCTTTTTTGCCTGAATGGTATTTTTAACTGACCGTTTGTTCCGATTTGAGAACTTCAGGTAGTTGATCTATAGATCCCAAAACGTTGCCTGGTTCCAATCCATGAGGAATCCGGTTGTGGAGCAATAACGCATTCCAGCCAGCGCGGATGGCAGGCTTGAAGTCATTGGCCGGACTATTCCCAATATGAAGCAAAGTTCGCGGAGCCGCGGCCAAATTGCGGGAAACACGGGTGAATACCTCTTCCGATGGTTTTTCGGCACCCAACTCGGTTGAAATAAACACCTGGTCGAAATAGCCATCGATATTCAAATCGGACAAAATCCGGTAGAGCCGATTATCCCAATTTGAAACAACCACTAGACGGAATCCAGCTTCCTTAAGCGCTTGCAGGGTCCTTCGCAGCATAGGTTTTGCTTTCCATCGGTTTCCTTGTCCCATCGTTTCCCATAGGGAATCAAAGATAGCCTCTGAATAGTCTTCCTTGAGAATACTTTCCAGAACGCATCTCCAACGATTCTTTTCGCTGGTCTCGTCTATGGATTTCATTGGTAGATTCCTCGATTTATGGAATTCGACCATAAAGCGCATTTCCAGGTCTGGTTCCGAAATACTCACACCATGCTCTTGGAGGATTTCTGAGTAGATTGCACCTATCGAAGGAAAAGGATCGAATAAGGTTCCGGTGGCATCGAAGCTGATAGTATGAATAGTATTGAAGCTCATTTGAGATAACAGATTAGTTTCAATACGATATTTTCTGGGATTAAATCTCAAGGGGAAGCTCCTAGATGATAAAGAATTGAATATTTTCGCCCGAATCAGGAGTGTTTTTACAACAAATGTTTAGGAAGTTTAAATTATATGTTCAGAAGTTCGTCTGGCTGAGTCTGTGGACAGTTATTTTTCCGCTGGTTTCTTTCGGGTTCCTAACCAGAGAAGAAGCATTTGAGCAGTCCTTTGATTTGGTTTGGGAAACGGTTCAGGAATCCCATTGGGATGAGACCTTTGGGGGATTGGATTGGGGTGCCATTCGAAATGAGTATCGGTCCAGGTTGAGAAAGGTGCGGAATCGAACCGACTTGGTTACGCTTCTTCAGGACATGCTCAATGAGCTCGATTTATCTCACTATAATATAATCAGCAGTTCGGCAAAACCATTGGATCGTTATCCGCGAGGTGGGTATGTAGGCCTCAACCTTAAATATTTTGAAGGTCAGGTTTACGTGACTGGCGTGGATAAGGAATCTCCTGCCGCTGCCGCCGGAATAAAAGTAGGTTGGAAGCTCAAGTCCATTCATCAAAAATCTGTCAAAAGCCTTATTGCGCCTTTTTTTAAACGAGATATCCTGGAGAAGCGTATTCGCTTCGATATCGATTTTTACCTGAACGCGATCGTGCAAGGTACTAGCGGTCGCAAAATTCGAACTGATTGGTATCCACTTGAAGGTAAAGTGCTAAAGACCTACCTCATACCGAAAGCCGATGTTCGGGAGCTGTCGGTATCTGTAGGATATCTGCCTCCTCAAAGAATTGAATTTGAGGAAACCTATTTGGAAGGCGATATATTGTATCTGCGTTTTAACTTTTTCACTGCGCCTATGATGGCTGATATCCGTGAATCTTTGGAATCGGCTGCTGGAAAAGCAAACGGGTTGATCTGAGATTGCCCCGAAAAATGGAGACCCGTTGTGCTTAGGTTATAATTTAGATTCATTTGATTCGTTG
>JAQBYJ010000048.1 GCA_027622555.1 Verrucomicrobiota bacterium | reverse complement strand
TTCGATTCCTACTGGGACCAGAAAAACGCCGCATGAGGCATCTAAGGAAAAAATTTGTCCTGCACCCAGCGATATTGATGCATAGTTTAATATATCGACATCAGGATTATTCAGATAATTATCCGCGAAAACAGACAAACAGGCCAGTGTTTTCGAAATCGATAAAACTTAATTGAGCACATTCATTGTTTCTTAGTAAGAGGCTAAATCGATCACCGGTTTTTTATAAACGAAAGCTCCGCTATTCGTAAAACTTTGTTTCTCCGGAAAGGACCTCCGCCCACCGGATCGGTTTCGTTTTGACGAACGCTTTTCTTTCACTCGGGATATGCGGTTTCAATTCCTGTATGACTACGGCGTATTCAGATTCACCTGCCAGATTTTTCCATTCTTCAGGATCGTTCTTCAAGTCGTATAGTTCCTCTTCCTCCTCGCTGTATGCGATATAATGCCAATCGTCTTTCCTGACAGAAAAGTAGCTATCCGAGTGCATAGAAATAATGGGATGGTTCCATGCTTCGCTGTTCGGGTTTTCCAATAAGGGAATAAGACTTCGTCCCGTAACACCTTTTTTGGCTGGAAGATTACAGAGTTCCGTTAGTGTGGGAAAAATATCGACCAACGAAACATTTTGGTAGGAGTTGGAGCCCTTTTGCTTTTTGCCTGATTCACCCAGCAATCGATCAGGAACTTTAACCATCAAGACGCTTTTAATCAGGTTCTCCCATAGCGCAAACTTTTGCCAATGTTCCTTTTCACCTAACTGCCATCCGTGGTCGGAGAATACGATGACAATGGTATTATCCGCGTAGTCGCTGGTCGCCAAAGCATCCAGCACTCGACCCGTCAAATCATCGGCGTAGTTTACGGAAGCCAGGTAACCCTGAACCGCTTCCTTCCACTGTCCCGCCTCGAGTACGTTTTGGTGGTCATTTCTTGCGCCGGCGAGTTTCCTACCGGTTACAGGAACGTCATCCAGATCACCGGCGAGCGTTTTTGGCAATTGGATATCCTCGATGGGAAACTTGTCGAAATACTCCTGGGGCACGTAAAGCGGAAGGTGTGGTCGATAAATTCCACAACCGAGAAAAAAGGGCTTATCATGCTTCCTGTTCAACTGATCAATCACCCACTTCGCTGAAGCATAATCGCCTGTTTCTTCTGTTTCATAAGGAAGCGGTGCCCAATCAAACGCAATGTAAGAACCTTTCCAATAGGGCATGTTGAATCGAATACCCTTATGATCATCTTCCAGAATCTCATTGTCTTGCTTGCGGAATATTTTCCTGCCCGTTACAGGATCGATATCCGGCAGGAAATAGTAGGGAAAGTGCTGTATCAACGAGGGGTAGTACTCGTTCCAGGATCGAGGATCGGGCATGTTGTTGTGAAACAGTTTTCCAGCCCCACCCGCCCAATAACCGGCTTGCTTGAAATATTCGGGCAGCGTCGTTTCATCGGGCAAGATGTGTCTCCAGATCTGGGGATTGGTATACAGACCTGTCAGTTAGTAAAAAGAAATGTGAGTTTTTCATACAAAAAAGAGCTAATTATGAGAATTATGGGTTCGGATCGGAGACATCTGCTTTCATACATAATTGCAGATTTTCAAATCCCTAAAGCCTTTCCGGCCAAACAAACTTGGGAGCATTGGACGGGTCATAATCGGACATGTGACCGGTTAAGCGAGTAGTCGGTTTGGTATAAACCAGCTGAGTTGCTCCAAAGACTTCTTCACAGATGGACGCAAGGCCGGGATCATAATCCTGGAGCTCCTTTCGGGTATCCACATGGTTGTGGTCATGATCCGGCTGACGGTTGTTATTAAACCAGGATTGCACACCTTCAGCAAAATATTCCGCGTGATTTACCGACGCATACTTTCCCTCCCACAATCCGGCCTCGATGGCCTTTTCATAACAAGCCTGAAGCCGGGCGTCGAAAGTCGGATCCAATCGATCCATACCGCGATAGTGAATGTTGTGAGCGAATTCATGAATCAAAATATTCTCGCTGAAATAAGGGTCACCCTCAAAAGCCAAAAGGTTTTCCTCCGCACAGGAACAAACCGGATCTTCACGAGAACCACCGAGCCCTCGAGCCCGGACATCCCAGAAATCCTTCGGCTCCAGTTTCGAGTGTTCCGGAATATCAGTCGTGTATTCATCGTGCGCCATGACAATCATACGCGAGCCACTCTTTACCATGGTTTCTTTGATGTCGGCGCGATTGGCGAGCATCAGGTTTATTAAGTAAGCAGCCTCCTTGAGCGCATAGTCATCTACCTTCCCTGAGCTCACTACCGGATAACCATTGGCGTCGATAAATTTCTCATAAAATGCCGGTAAACCCAATTCACTGGGCGGCTCGGTAACCAGCCATTCATTGCCGGGCAAGGAAGTAAGCGAAGGGACGAGTAACAAGAGGAAGATAAATCTTGGCAGATGCATGATTACTACTCGGGGATCAATACACGTGCGCTTCGATCATCGACGATGACATGACCCAGTGGTTTGCCAGACACATCGAAAATACGCCATACTTCTCCCGGCCGCGTTTGTTGTCGTAAGCTTTTGCCAGCCTCAACTTTGCCAAAGGGTTTGGGTGATTCTTTGGAATCCATCCGAAACAAACTCACTTCGGATTCGCGTTCATTGAAAAACACCACATCGAATGTTCCGCCATCGGGCTTGGATAAGGGAACGTCACCCCCGGCCGGATGCCACGCAAGCACTGGCAGGGAAGTTGCATTTTGCGGAACCAGGGCCGCAAACCTTTTGGGTGACCGAGAGCGTAGCTCTGAGAGTTTCGAGGCGTAAGCCGGGTTCTCCGCCAAGTTGGTCCACTCATGCGGATCGGCAGTGGTGTTATAAAGTTCTTCATCTCCGTTAGCGTAATGAATGTAACGCCAGCCCTCCGCGCTTAGGCCAAACGTTTCGGGTGTTGCATCGTAGGTTACGGAGACATGGGGCCAAGCGGCTTGGGGATTGCGAAGAAGCGGGACTAAACTAGGGCCGTCATTGTCAGGTTTCCCAGCGAAACCACAGAGCTCAACCAGAGTGGGAAACAAGCTGAGCAGGTTAACTGGCCGCGAACATACACTGCCAGCCGACGTGCCTTGAGGCAGACCAAACACTCCAGGTGGAACCTTTACAATAAACGGAATACGGGTCACCGCCCGCCACATGGTGTACTTTTGCCAGTGCTGTTTTTCGCCCAAGTGCCAGCCATGATCACTCCACAGAACAACGATAGTATTATCCCTATTGGGGCTTTTATCCAAAGCATCCAAAACTCGACCGAGCATCGCATCGGCATAGGCAATCGAAGCCAAGTACGCCTGTAGTCCCTGTCGCCACTGACCTTGCTCTTGTATGTGAGCAAAGTAACGATTTGGTCCCCTCTGTTGACCAGACAAGGGCAGGTCATCCAGATCGTCTTCCTTGTAGCCCGGAGGAAGCTGCACGTCCTCGAGCGGAAACAGATCAAAGTATTTTTTGGGCACGAACCACGGCTCGTGCGGACGATAAATGCCACAGGCCAGAAAGAAGGGTTCATCATGTTCTTCCATGAGTTTGGAACTCACGTAGTCGGCCACTTTTGCATCACCACCAAACTCGTCGTCCGAAACATCGAAGGCATGCCAGTCGGTTTCCATATACTGCCAAGGTCCTCCTCGGGGCAAGGACTTGGGACGTTCACCCCAAGGCATGTGTTCTGGAAAGGGATTTTCCGTTTCCTTAGCCGGGTAGTATTCGTCCCAGGAATCGGCATCGATGAAGTAATGCAGCATCTTTCCCGAACCGCCCGACCAGTAACCGTGCCTTGAAAAATATTTGGGCATTATCTCCGCTTCGGGCAGGACTTCACGCATTTTCTGACGATTGGAATACATACCGGAAACATGTGGGGAAATTCCGGTGAAAATTGCCGTCCGCGATGGGTTGCATGCGGGTGCCGGACAATGAGCGTTGTTAAAAAGAACTCCGGATTCGGCCAACCGTGTAAGGTTAGGGGTAATCGCTTGGGGATGTCCTCCTAGCGGCTCAATCCAGTCGTTGAGATCGTCGAGCGCGATGAAGAGAATGTTCGGCCTGTCCGCAGCTGCAGTAGCAGAGGCAAGGCTCAGAAGAAAAAGCGAGATAAGGCGAAAAAGATTCATGAGATGATGTCGGATTTTATTTCAGGACTCCCTTCGTTGGCCACTCAGCTTTCAATTGTCTGGCTAAGCTCCCAATCAAATTCCGATTTTGAGCATTGTTCGCGATATTAACATTTTCGCCAGGATCCATTTCCTGGTCGTAGAGTTCAATTGCCGCAAGGTCACCGGAAACTCCGGCTACATCATCCCAGTAACGCCATTCCACATAGTGGTATCGCTCAGTCACCATGGAATAACCCATATACCGTTTCTCATCGGGACTGACCCGAGGGTTGCGATGAAACTGGCTGAAGGCAGCGGGCTTCCAATTCATATCAGGATCAGTCAGGAGCGGCTTCAGGCTTGTGCCTTCCATCTCATCTGGAATCGTTATTCCAGCCAGGTCACAGAGGGTTGGGTACAAATCAACCAGTTCAACCAAACGCTCACAACTTTCTCCAGCTGCGCTCATACCTGCGACACGAATCAGCAGAGGAACATGTACATCTATGTCATAGTTCGTTTGCTTACACCAGCTACCATGTTCCCCGAGTTTCCATCCATGGTCTCCCCACACCACAACAATGGTGTCATCGGCAAGGCCCAGCTCGTCGAGTCCGTTCATAAGTTTTTCAAAGCAGGCATCGACATAACTGACTGAAGCATAATACCCGTGTTTCAAGCGCCGTGCGGTATCCTCATCCAACTGCCCAACGGCCGGGTGAGGAGTATCCTCCAAATCATAGCACCCTTTCAACTCGTAAGCTGAGTTCATGGCCATCACCGGCGAGTTGTGTGGCAAAAAAGGATTGTCGGCCATCGAGAGTTTATCCTGATCGTAAAGATCCCAATACTTTGTGGGAGCGACAAAAGGCAGATGAGGTCGATAGTATCCGAGGGCCAGGAAAAAAGGTTCTTCTCTCTCCTTCAAGCGTTTGAGGGTTTCAATAGCCAACTCCGTTTGAGCACCATCGTAAAAGGCATTATCCGGCGCATCCGAATTTTCAGTGGATCGACCATAGGCCCAACCGTCCGCGTAGGCATTCGGATTTTTCGCCAAACGGCGTTCACGCACCTCCGCAAGCTCTTGGTTAAGTTCCTCGTCGTAGTAAAAGGACTCGGCATCCCGATCGATCATTTCCGGCGTCATGTATTCCAACGGCTTCAGATCCGGTTCATCAAAGGATTCCAGGTCCGGCATATGATTATGGAAAATCTTCCCCATCGAAACGGTGTGGTAGCCGTGCTTTTTGAAATGCTGAGGAATAGTCACCACGTCGGGCATATTGATGCGAAACTTCCCGCGCAAATCCCAGACGTGATTCGTGTCAGGCCGAAGACCTGTCATCACACTTGCACGCGATGGTGCGCACACCGCAGCCTGACAATAGGCGCGCTTGAAGGTAACCGCCTGCTCGGAGAACGCATCGAAACCGGGCGTCTTAATCTCAGAATTCCCATAACAACCCAGCTCCGGCCGAAGATCATCCACAATAACGAAGAGAACATTTGGATTCGACGCACTCACCACAGGTGGAGAATTCGTTGCATGCGACCAGGTTGTGCTTTTAATGAATAGGAGAAAGCCTGACAACAGAAACAAATAAAATCTGTTTTTCTGAAATATCGTCTGCGTAATTTTATCCTCTCCTTATGTAGATTAAGTGGGCGAATAAAGACAGTCCCAACATCCATATAAAGCCTTGTTTTTGCACACAATGGCAAACCTTTAATTGACGTATCTTATTTCTTTCGAAAACGTTGAGAAGGAGGCAAGATTTCGGTAACAAAAATAATCTGATTCCGTTGGCCCATAGATTGATTTTCCATCCATGATCGAATCCCTACCAGTCCCTGACAACCAGCAAGGATGCTCTGTTATGTTGCGATACATCGGATTGATTCTCGCTTTAACCTGCGGCCAATCGCAAGCTGCGCAGGCCGACAACACGTCAGGCAACCGACACACGGATAAGCCCAACATTGTCATCATTCTGGCTGACGACCTCGGCTATGCTGATGTGGGCTACAACGGTGGCGTAGCAGCCACACCCAATATCGACCGACTGGCCAGCGAAGGTGTAAAGCTGCAACGCTTTTACGTCTGTCCCCTCTGTTCGCCGACCCGGGCCGGCTTGATGACCGGTCGTTGGCCCATTCGATACGGCATGGCCGAATCCGTCATCACGCCCTGGCGAAAATGGGGCCTACCCACTACCGAACTGACTCTCGCCGACATGCTCGCAAGCGCCGGCTACGAAAGGCGTGGCGCGTTCGGTAAATGGCACCTTGGTCATTTTCAAAAACAACTACTTCCGCTCAATCGCGGCTTCACTCACTTCACCGGTTGTTACAACGGCTCCTTCGATTATTTCACTCACAAACGTGAGAATCAACTCGATTGGCACCGCAACTGGGAAACCAACCACGACGAAGGTTACGTAACCGACCTGATCGGCCGCGAGGCGGTTCGCTTCATCGAAGAAAGTCCAACCGACAAACCGTTTTTCTGTTATGTGCCATTCACTGTGCCTCACTTGCCCTTACAGGCCAAAGAACAGGATATCGCCAAGTATAAACACATAGATAATGAACGGCAGCGTGTTTACTCAGCCATGCTCGAATCGATGGACCAGGTGACCGGCCAAATACTCAAGGCTATCGATGACAAGGGTATTACCGACAACACCGTGGTATTGTTCATGAGTGATAACGGCGGTGTGAGTTTCGCAAACAATGGACCCTATCGCGGCAGCAAAAGCTCAACCTACGAAGGTGGCATTCGCGTGCCGGCGGTGATTCGTTGGCCGAACGGCATCCAAGGTGGAGGCCGGACGATGGATGCATTAATGGGTTATATCGATGTGTATCCGACGCTCAAAGCTATTGCTGGCGTCACCTCGGTCGATCCCAATCCACTGGACGGCATCGACCTCATCCCCATCATCCGTGGAGAGAAGTCGGCCCCGAAACGGAAATGGTTCACCTACGTCGCTCAAGGAACTCCGAGCAACAAGTTTGCCTTGACCGAAGGGCCATGGAAACTGGTCCTCGTTAACGGTCTGCCAGATCAAGCCAACCTGAAAACACCTGACGGACCACTCACCATCGAACTCTTCCATCTCGATCGCGACCCGACCGAAAAGACCAACCTCATAGCGAGTGAGCCTGAGCGAACAGCCGCCATGCTCAAGGACCTTCAGGAACACTATCGTCTCAAGATCCCGGGCATCCCGGACTACCTCGAAGGGGCCGATGGCTTCGTGGCTCCTAAAGATTGGGTTATTACGAATTAGTGGCTGAATACGCAGGCAGGAGCTTTAGGAAGAACCAAATCGGCAGCAAGCTACCTCCTACAGTTGAGGTTTCGGTACGCCTGCTGTAGGAGGTAGCTTGCTGCCGATTGAAAGTTGAAACAAAGACACCCAAATAGATGGAATTTACCAAGATGTGAGGATAGTAAAAAGCCCAGGTTTCGAATTAAACGGATATAATAGTTGATATTGCACACAATGGTAAATTATAGTTTCAACAGCATTTTGTAGCAACAGACTGTGCATACAACTGGGCAAACCCATTCGATTTTATCATTCACGTGAATATTTCCCAATACATCGAAAATGACCTGACCGAAAAGATCAGAAACGGAAGTCCGTTACCTACCAGACTGACACTTAGCGCGCTGGCGACTGAGTATGAGGTCAGCTTAACTCCGATTCGAGTGGCTCTCGAAAACCTGATTGAATCGAAATTTATTCTCAAAGGTCAGAATGGTCGATTAAGCATCAATCCCAAACGGCGCGCAAAAAAGATTACCAAAAAACCAAGCACCGGTCAGGCCATCCACTTGCGTAATTGGGATGAGCTGATCACAGAAGATGTAATCCACCTCAGCGTTCAAGGGGAACCCGTCTATCTCAGGGAGGAGCCAGCTGCTCAACGCTACGGCGTGGGGCGAACTGTTATTCGACAGGTGTTCAACCGCCTGGCCGGAGCTGGACTCATCGATCGCGTTCCAAGACGGGGGTGGCGCGTACATCCATTCCGCGAACAAGACATGCTCGACTATATCGATGTTCGCGAAACGCTGGAACTGAAGGCACTTGAACTTGCGCGAAAACGACTGGATCCCTTACGCCTAAAGGAGTTTTTGGCAGTAAATTCACCCGATACGAAAGGAAAACATCAACTGGACAATGGTCTACACGCCTATTGGATCGAACAGTCCGAGAACCGCTATATTCAGTCCTTTTTTGCGCAATTCGGCATGTATTACTCTTACCTTTTTTCTTACTCGACAGTAGCCACTTCGGTAATCGAGGAGAAAGCAGCGGAACATCGAAAAATTCTCAGAGCGCTGCTCAAGAAAGACTGGGATGCCGCATCCAACGCTCTTCAAGAACACATTCGAAGCCAGCGTCCGAATGTAACTCACCTGTTCGAACGTATTTCAAAAAGGACGAAACAAGGATAATTTATAGAGCCCTACTTTCCAAACACAGAGCGGCAGAGCAGGATGCTCTTGCCCTGCCAACCAACCAAATAGGTAGGGCCGCTGCGTCCACGCAGTGCCGTTTCAGCTCCTTAAACTTAAAAACATTCCTATTTCCAATCGAGACCCTCGGGGAGCGTATTCAGATTCTCGCAACCTTCCTCGCGAACCACAACCATGTCTTCCAAGCGTATGGCCCCGATCGCTTTGCAATATAATCCCGGTTCGATTGTTAGCGCGTCGCCGACCAGAAGCTCAGGTCCCTTAAAATCCAGCAACGGTGGTTCGTGCACCTCCAAGCCAATGCCATGGCCGGTTCCGCAGGTCATCGCACAATAGGTGTCTGGATCATCCTCCGCTGGCAGTCCTGAACTATATCCATGAGCAGCCAAGGTGCCTAATGTGACCTGATGGACACTTTGACCGGTCACACCCGCCTTGGTCGCTGCGATGGCATTTCTCTTCGCCTCTGCCACTGCTGCATGCATAAGTAACACTTCATCCGGTACGTCCCCATGGACTACAGTTCTGGTACAATCACCGCAGTATCTTGTGGATAGGTTGCTCGGAAAAATATCCACAATAACAGGCGTGCTCGTTTTTATATCGCCCCACCCCAAGTTATGGCAATCTGCGGCAGGAGGGCCTCCTGCAATAATCGCAGGTCGACCATGGTAACCCTTCTCCATCAAAAACCGATCAACCACTAACCTGAGATATTCAGAAGACAATCGTTGCCCGTTGTTAATCAACACGCCGTCAGCATCCGCATCTGCACGTGCAATCATTCGACAAACCAGTTCAACAGCTTCTTCAGTAACTCCTTGGGCTTCTCGCAGGAAGGCAACTTCTTCATCCGTCTTCTGCCTTCGATCCAACACACCTAAGTCGGGGTCGTATTCAATTTCGATACCAGCACGCCGAATCATCTCCACATACACGAGTGGTAGCATTCGATCGCCACGAACGACAGTTACGCCGTTTCGGCGAAGGCATTCAGCTGCGGCTTGCGCGGTGGCTGTTTGCCTATCGCCCGATAGCCCTTCGACAGGAGTAAAGTCTGCCGGGCAATGAACATCGTTTACTCGTGCCCTCGCTTTCGCACGCTCCATTTCGATATCTCGTAGAATAAGAATACGCTTTGCATCCTCCTCCAACTCAATAAGCACGACTGGATCGTGAACGGAAAATTGAATGCGTCGAAATAGCGACGCATGCTCTTCGGGTGGGCCCGCCATAATCATGGCTGTTTTATTTTTTTGAGGCATTGCTTAAGGCAAAAATATTTAATTTTTGATAGCAAACTCCGAAGGTAGTTCTTCTCCTTCGTGAAACCAAATCCTACCTTTGACTTTTACCGTTTCACCGACCTTACAGGGATTTAGAATGGGATCGAAATGCAGGCAGGGACAGTTATCATTACCCCAAGTCCTACGGAGTTGATCCCATTGAGTCAGGATCCATCTATTTTTATTTTCAGACTGAACAGCGGCTACCGTGTCGGTGAGAACCTTGTTATCCTTGGTTTGGAGATCAAATTCAGTCGCTCCTTTCAGCATGATGCAGACCTGACCGTTAATAAACTCCATATCCACGTCCGAACCGTTGTGAACGGTGAGTTCCATTTCAACTGAATCTCGCAACGGAGTTACCACTACTCCAATGTCCATACCGTTGGGAAGTTCCCAACTATTTTCGAAAGCTCCGGCTTCCGTCATCGACCAATCCGAATTGGAAATGGTCACTTGATCCCTGTCCCAGATTGTTGGCACATGGGTATGACCCAGGAATGTCACTCCCAACTGGCAAAACAAGGCCTCCGGAACATCAAGGATCACGTACTGGGATTTATCCCAAGGCAGAAAGATACTCAGTTTAGTACCACGCATGGGATCAATCATCCCTTCCAGAAAACCGATTCTTGGATGACGACCTCCGGGGTAAGGGAGAATAGTCAGGACATCCTCAGATGGCTGGATAACTTTATCATAGCCTTTGGACATTCCCTTTATTTCCTCCACGGAATAACCGGTTACCTGAGCAACTTCTTCCCAACTGAACCCGTGGAACCGCCGCATGTTATCCACCCAGTATTCGAGGTCCTCACGCGTCGCCTCTTGTTCCGAGGTCAGGAGGTTGATTTCTTTTTTTCCAGAAAAGTGATAGCCGATCAAAGGATCATCTGGAGGCACATAATCGGTTGGTAAATACCTAGCGAGATCTCCCAGTGAAATGACCTTCAAGTTCTGCTCTTTCAAATACTGCATAAACTCCTTAAAATTTTCCTGGTCGGTGTGTACCCAAGGGTGAGCGATATCGGGAACACCATGAAACTGCAGAATAACAAATTTCCCCGCTTCCGCTGTATCGACCACCTGTTTAAAATATTCCAAGTCCCAATCGGGGTAGGCATCGGCTGTGGTTGGCACAAGCAAGGGATGATGTTTTGCAGGATCGTATAACGGACCTATTTGTCGTTTCCCGTATTCAATTTCAGGCTGCATACCGCGACGTGCAAATTGATAGCCACCATCTAGGAGTATTTTAAACGCTTCCGGGCCAAACTTGTTTCCAGGATATGCGAAGGTCACAGGATCGGGCAGCCCTTGTTTTTGAAGCATAAAATTGATGAGGCCCAACTCACCGGCAAGCCTATGGGCGTTATCCGGATTCCCCATATCACGATGGGTCCAGGTGTGGTTCCCAATCTCGAAACCCATTTCGTGGATTTCTTTTATCTCCTCCCAGGACATGAAGTTCTCACTATCATCCATCCATTTGTAGGACACAAAGAAAGTAGCTCCAAAACCAAGCTCTTTGAGATAAGGTGCAACGAAGGTTCGGTGCGATTTCACAGCGTCATCAAATGTGAGCACAACCACCTTTTTATCGCTAGCCCCGAAGAGCAACCCAGGCCAGATAAACAAAAGGAAGTAAGGAAAAAATAAACGTTTCATTGAGAAGAATCGGATTCGTATCAATCCTCAGTCCTGGCAGCAAGTCATTCCCATAAAGATCTGGAAATACTCTATTCCTTAAGCCCAACGCAAACTACCTCTACCGATTATCGGCAACGTATAACATATACGCGGGACGTTTGGCACGGTCATGCACCTTTGCCGGTACAGGAGTAACTTTAAAACCTGCTTTATTTAAAAGAATCTCGAACTTGGGATCAGGACCCGCTGACCAAAACACCGCGCGACCATTTGGTTTCAAAGCATCCTTAATGAAACGAACGCCCATATAAGAAAAAAGTGAGCTGTTCTTTTTAGTGACCATAGCAATGGGGCCATTATCGACGTCCAATAATATCACATCGTAGATATTCTCTTTGGTTTTCTTGATGATCTTTGTAACATCACCGTGACGGATGACAACACGCGGATCATCTACCACTCCGCCATTCAGTTTACCAAGGAACTCACGGTTCCAATCGACAAGGTCAGGTATGAGCTCTGCCACCGTTACTTCGGCATCCGGTCCTGCGTCAGCCAAAACGCTTTTCAATGTAAGGCCGAGGCCCAAGCCCCCGATCAGAATTCGCGTTGGTTCGCCTTTTGGCAGTCGGACAACGCCAACCGTTCCCAACTGCTTTTCCGAGGTGGACGCTTTGGAATGCATCAAATCCTGCCCATTGAAACTGATGGCAAAATCGCCATCGTGCTCCAAAAGACTCATTACGGATCCATCCTTGGTCGTTGTCTCAGCTAATTTGATACGTGGTTTCATCAGAAATTAAACGTCTACAATTTCATGGCGTTTTGCGATCAAAGAATTTTCCACCTACCCGCGTCTACGATTACGGCGATTGCTTGGACGAGCAGGGGCTGGAGCCGCTGAAGTCCCCCCAGGCCGGTAACCACCTGACTTACTGCCACTCGACTGACTTGAATTGGGGTTCTTTCTCCCCTGTTGGTTACCACCAGGTTTTCGGCTCGAACGTTGGGAAGATTTGGGACCTGGGTTTTTGCGCGGTCCACGGGCTTGACGGTTGGCTTCTTTGCGAACCGCCGCAGCTTTCTGAACTTCGCTCGCGCTCGGTCCTCTTTCTGGCCAATTTTCAGGACCATATCCCGTCACATCCGTTAATTCAATTTGCTGACCGATCAATTTCTCAATGGCTTGGAAATACGGACGTTCATCGTTACAAACCAGGGAGATGGCTTCGCCTTCCAATCCGGCACGACCTGTGCGGCCGATTCGATGGACATAATCCTCCGCCAGATTGGGCAGTTCAAAGTTTACGACATGAGGTAATTGAATAATGTCGATTCCGCGTGCCGCAATATCGGTTGCTACGAGGACACGAATATTCTTCTTCTTAAACCCCTCAAGCGCACGAGTCCTTGAAGTCTGCGTTTTATCTCCGTGAATGGCACTTGAGTGAATTCCATCCTGGTTCAATTTCTGCGTTAAGCGATTCGCCCCATGTTTGGTCCTGGTAAATATGAGCACCTGCTCCCAAAAGCCCGTTTTGATCAAATGAGAAAGCAATTGGGTTTTGCGATGCTGATCGCAGCGGTAAGCTCGTTGGGCAATCGTCTGTGCGGCTGGCTTCTCAGGGGTGATAGCAACGGTGATGGGATTTCGGAGGAACTCGTGAGCTAAACCGCGAATATCTTTTGAAAAAGTAGCTGAGAATAGCAGTGTCTGCCGCTTTTTGGGTAACAGGTTAATCGTCCTGCGAATGTCGGGAATAAATCCCATATCGAGCATGCGATCTGCCTCATCCAGCACAAAGAACTTCACGTTATCGAGTCGGCAAACACCTTGGTTACACAGGTCGAGCAAACGACCGGGAGTCGCCACCAGAATGTCTACCCCTTTGCGAAGCTCTTTGATTTGCGGCGTGATATTTACTCCGCCAAATACAACCAAACTTCTCAATCCCAGGTATTTCCCATAAGTAACAATACTTTCTTCAACTTGAGCTGCCAGCTCCCGGGTTGGCGTCAACACCAAAGCTCGAATCGGATAACCCTCACCCCTTTTTTCCTGAGTGAGCAAATGCATCATGGGAAGGGTGAAACCGGCCGTCTTTCCGGTGCCTGTTTGCGCAGTTGCGATCACATCTTGCCCGGTTAAAACGGCTGGTATTGCCTGTTCTTGTACGGGCGATGGCGTATCGTAGCCCTTGTCGCTAACCGCGCGTAAGATATCTTTTGATAAGCCGAGTTCGGCGAAATTTTTCATAAATGGTTAAAAGGTAAAAATAAAACGTCAGGCTCTTTTGGATGAATTATTAAAAGAGCGGGATGGTGCCAGTTCAGGATCAGCTCCAAAAAGTTGGGTTTTGGTTAATGACCAGGACCACTACATCACCTTGATTCGTACCGCTTGTTCTTACACGTTTGAACGATGAGGAGACTAAGTAATCCTTAAAACAGCTGCATGGGTGGAGGCTATCGTCAGGAATTGCAAGCTATTGATACCAGCAAGCAGAGCGCTGCCAACTCGCTGATTCAGGGATTTTTCAAATAGCCGGGCGCTTCGTCCCGCTTTTCAGGTGAACCATAAATGGTTCCCAAAGGGTAATACTCTACATGGAACTGAATAGCTTCCGCCGTTAGTTCTCCGAACTCCTCTTTCACAAAGGCAAGAGAAAGGTCGATTCCTGCCGAGACTCCCGCTGAGCTCCAAAACTTTCCATCTTTTACAAAGCGCTTTTCGACGACCTCGATATTTCCCACCGCTCGCAGACGATCCAGAGAGCCCCAATGGGTCGAAGCTTTTCTACCTTTCAACAAACCGGCTTCTGCGAGCAAAAATGCGCCCGTGCATACCGACAAGACTGCGCGACATGTTTCAGCCCGTTGAGAAATGAATTGAATGAGGTTTGGGTTTTCCGCCTCCCTCCTGGTTCCCCAACCTCCAGGTATCAACAGGTAATCAAAATCCGGACAGTTCTTGAAGCTGTAATGAGGAATAATTTCCAGTCCGTGATTGCAACGAAACGGCTCACCATCTTCGTTCACAATAAACGCCTCTTCGATGAGTTTTTCACGCTTCAATCCACCGGCTAGAATCTCCCAAGGGCCCACCAGATCAAGTTCTTCAAGGTCATTAAATCCAAGGAATGCAAAGTTCATAAATTTGTTGTAGGAAATTATAAAGAACTAAGGCAACCAAGCGGCACAGAATCAACGCATTTTAATTTACAGAATCGTCTACAAAAAATAGAAACCCAACATGAAATGGAATCCCGAAAAATTAGGTGCAGCTTTATTTATCCCTTTCCTATTTAGTTTAATCAGTTGCACCCATTCGCCGGTGGATTCCGAAGCTGCTATCCGCTCCATCCTGGACAAACAAGTCGCCGAGTGGAACCGCGGAGATATTCCAGCGTTCATGGATACCTATGTAAAAACAGATGAACTTCGTTTTTCATCCGGCGACACCGTGCAACGCGGGTATGAGGCAACTCTCAATCGTTATCTTAGGCGCTATCCAAACCCGGAGGCGATGGGTCATCTGCAATTCGAAGAGCTTGAAGTTAAATTGCTATCCAAGAAATGGGCTCAGGTCCATGGTCGATATCGACTAAAACGCGGAGGTGAATACGAAGATGCAACGGGACTTTTTACCCTGCTCCTTATACACACCTCCGACGGCTGGAAGATCTTGCACGACCATACTTCGGCTGCGGAATAAATTACATTTTCTGTAATTCAGCCCGGAACCATTGGCGCGGCTTGGTTGGTGTAACATCAATAAATCATTCAACATGGCCAGTCTGAGAATTGGCTTCAAAATCGAATCAATCCGGTCACGGGAAAATTCAGGAACCGTTGGTAATACTTCTTTGACGAATTCTAATGAAAGTCGGCGGATTTCCACTTACTATTTTTCTTTCCGTAATCAACCAGGACGAATCTGCATCCGAAGGTTCACTCACCTGAACAGAATCAATAGAATTGTTTCTAATAACAGTTACACCGCTCAACTGATATACTGCGGCATCACTCCAATTCTCCAAGTCCGATGAGTATTGAAATACCAACTCAACTCCATCGCTCGATTTAAAAAACAAATACTCCGCAATAACTTCAACCAAGTTCTCATCAGAATTATTATTGAATCCTACTACAAAGGCATGAGGCTCGTTGATCGTCTCCACCTCTTCCTCCACTTCGGAGTAGTGAAAAAAGTTATGCAAGTTGCCGTCGTTTGAGGTGAAGATGGGGCCACTCAATGAATTGTCGGCAATGGAGATAACAAAGAGATTATTTCCTGAAGCCACGAGAATGAAACTTCCATCGGTACTTGGCTCCAACCCAATGGCACCGGAAGTCGATATAGTAGTCGAAGGGGGAGTTATTCCGTTGAGGGGAAAGCCTGCCGAAAGATCGTAGCGAACGACGCTGCCATCCACAGCCACAAAAATATCACCTGATCTGTCATCAACCGCTAAACCGAATGTAGACCCGCTGTTATTCGATGTGCTGAAAGCTCCGACCCATTCTCCTGTGGTTGCATGATAAGCAACCACGTTAGCCGAGTGCCGACCTGCCACATAAAAGAGTGCACCATCCGGCGACCAATCGAAACCACTTGGTCCATCCATCGTGCCGCCACTTATCCAGGGACCACTATCAATCGAAACTCCTGTTTCTCCCAGGAAGTTAAAACGGAAAATCCGATCATTCAATTGACTGGAAACGTAAAGGTATCCGTCCGGACCCACTTCCAGGTAAACCGGATTACCAAGACCCGCATCACTTTCAATAAAGTTTCCCAGAAATGCTCCTGTATCCCGATCGTAACGCTTTATCTCATGGGTCCAGCTGGCGACAATTATATCCGTGCCCCGATCAATGATCCCATGTGGATTCACCAATCCTGACTGCGCCGGAATAAACGCACCCTCTCCGATTCGCACACCCGTCACCTCATCGTATTTATAGATATCGTGACTACTGAATCGACTGCTATAAATCTGAGCATCCGCGTGGAATGCCAGAAATAGGCTAACAAGTATGTAGAGTGAGTGCTTCACAACTATTGAATCCGCCACATTGGAGGGATTAATGAAATAATCAAAACCCGCCCCGATTGGTAACGCTATCCTACATGCTTTTTACAAAACCAGAGCAACCGGGTTACTTGTAGCAAGGGATCAAATGAATACCGCTTGTGTTTCTCCCACCTGAGCGTTTCTTTCTATGATTACCTATGAATAAACGATTACCTATCCTTTTGCTCCTTGCCTCTTTCCTTTTTTCCGCGTGCTCGGATAATCAAGACTCCAACGCCTCCACTAAGCGCAAGCCGAACATCATTCTTATCATGGCGGATGACCTTGGTTATGAAACTCTCGGCACCTATGGCGGGGCTTCTTACGACACTCCGGTTCTAGACCGCCTGGCCGCAAACGGCGTACGTTTTGACAATGCTCATGCGCAACCACTTTGTACACCCACCCGCGTTTCGTTGATGACCGGTAAGTACAACTGGCGCAACTGGCACTCGTTTGGCATCCTTCGACCCGAATCGAAAACCTTCGGTCACTGGATGACAGCCGCAGGCTACAAGACCTGCATCTCTGGCAAGTGGCAGCTACATAGTTACAACCCACCCGACTTCCTTCCGGAATATCGTGGAAAGGGTCAACGCGTCGAAGACGCGGGATTCAATGAATACTTTCTGTGGCACGATGCTCACACCGAAGACAAAGGAAGCCGATATCCGGATCCAACTATTAACAGTAACGGGACCTATCTCACGAATACAGAAGGAAAATACGGACCAGATCTCTACGTCGATTACATCAACGACTTCATGGAAAGAAACAAGGACGAGCCGTTTTTCGTATACTACCCCATGGCGCTCACTCATGGGCCCTTTAACCCCACCCCCGACAGCCCGGAATGGCCTGACCAACGTCACCAGAATAATCCACGCTTCTTCCACGACATGGTCGAGTACATGGATAAAATGGTGGGCCGCATTGAGGCCAAAGTAGCCGAGCTCGGTTTAAGCGAGGATACCCTTATCATTTTCTATGGCGACAACGGTACGCCGAGGGAAGTGAGTTCAAAAATGAAAGATGGTAGCATCGTTCCCGGAGGCAAAGGCGAAAATAATCTGCGTGGTACTCATGTCCCACTGATTGTTTCCTGGCCTGGATCTGCCGCAAGAGGACACGTAGTGGATGACCTTGTAGATTGCAACGACCTCACTCGAACCCTCTTTGATGTTGGCAGCATTCCTTTACCCGAAGGAGAGATCTTCGACGGCGAATCCATCCTTCCTCAGATCCAAGGCAAAAAAGGCGAACACCGCGACTGGCTCTTTATTCACCACGACCCGCTTCCAGGTCAAGGCAAGGAAGGCCGCGAGCTGGCGAGCTGGGCCTTTGACAAGCGGTGGAAGCTTTCAAAACAAACAGGCAAGCTTTACGATCTTGTCGCCGATCCAGAAGAAACGACGCCAATCGATGTTTCCAAAGCAGGTTCCGAAGCGAAAGCCGCCAAGGTGAAACTGCAAAAAGTTATCGATAGCATGGGGATGGATTACCAGCCTTGGGTTTGGCCGAAGAGTTAGTTAGCAGCACAAGAGAACCGTCTACCACAGCATAGATATGAGCTCCACTAAATGGAGTATTTAACAAAATCTTTGCTCTTTAAAAGGTAGGGTGGTTTTGCCAAAACCGCCGAATCTAAGACGGCTCGCTCGGCGATCGAGCCCTACCCGAAACAGACTAAAGGCATGTTCTATCTTAAGTCTTTCCAACTATTAATCCTCGAGAGCACTGGCCTACCATCACTCTTCCGCAGTCACACGTTTGAAAAACTCAAGCGCCCGTGATGAGTATTTTTCAAATTCAGCTTTAACCTCTTCTTTGTCTCTTCCGCCGTGTGCCGTCCGCGGCCACCCGGCCTCAACTTCAAAACCGGCGTCGATTAAACTGAGAGCAAAGGCTTTTGAAATTTCAAATCGTTCATCCAACGAACCACACATAACCAGAAACGGTATTTTCGAGGCAGCCGGCTTCGGAGGATTTCCGGCCACGTTGGCCACGCGAAGAGAAAACATGTTTTTGAAACTTTCAGGAGCCAAAGAAGCATTTCCGGTATGGGAAAGGAATACTTTCGGGTCCTTCACTTCACCATAGGTATGAATAAGTAATCTGCCGTCGGGAGTTGTCCAGGTGCCAGCAGAGAAAGAAGCGACTGCCTCGACAAGGTCAGGCTCAGCAAATGCAAAGCGATGAGAAAACTGTCCTCCGCGTGAATACCCTGTCAGCAAGATTTTGGAGCGCAACAAATAGTCCTCACGCAAGTGCTTCAGAACCTTTTTCAAAAACAGATCTTCGCCCAAAACAGGAAACCGACTCGCCTCAAAATCGGAATTAGAAAAACTGGGAGAAACAACGATGGCATCAAGGCCCAGTCGATCCGCTTTTTCCCGAATAGCGATGGAGAGGAAATGATTGCGACCGTTACCTCCACCGCCATGAACTGAAACCAGGGGCCAGTAGGTTTTGCGCGGATCGAATGTTCGTGGCAAGCGCACGAAGTATTCCCGCTCTACTCCACCCAACTTGAATGTCCGTCGTATTGGGTTATCCGTGTTGGTCTTCGCTAACATCTCAATCATCAAATCCGGCATATCCAGATTTACCATATCCGCGGCCGAATCGATAATTGCCTGGTAATTTTTCTCCGCTCCGTCTTCAAGGGCATGCGCAATTAACTTCAAATTATTTTGTTGAGCAAAATCGACAAACTCAGGCGTCAGGTTTTCAAGCCGGTATTCTATAATCTGCGGATTGTAGGCAAGAACCCGCTTTAAGCCATCCACGTCCACCGCATTCATCTTAAGAGGAATGTCTGGATCAAGTTTCCTCAGCTCAAGAGCCTGTTGATCATTGGAGAACCAGAAAAAACAGTCTCGCTCAAACCCGGTTTCGCGAACCAGTTCAACCAGCTTTGCCAAGTCGGCATCCTTAACATCGAAGTAGATTTTAATCTTTCCTTTAAACGCTTCCAGGAACGGTTCCAGTCGCGGAACTTTTTCACCTTTGAACTCCGTACTAAACCAACTACCCGCATCGAGAGAATCAATATAAGAAGAGCTACGAGCACTCACTTCACCAGTTCCATTGGTCGTACGATCGAGCGTTTTATCATGAATAATATACATCACCCCATCCGAACTTGTGCGAACATCCACTTCCACATAGTCGACACCAAGCTGGACACATTTCTGGGCTGCCGCATAGGTATTTTCCGGCGCGAGGTGGTTGGCTCCTCGATGGGCAACAATCTCAAGATCGCGAGCCAGCGTCGACCAGGAACCTGCAAAGGCCCAAAGAGAATAAAGAACAAGTAGCGGGGGCATTAATCGAAATTTCTTCTGCATAGTTTGTTAGTCTATCGACACTATTTCAAAACCTACAAGATCTTCCCAAATTTTTGTCCACTCCGCGAATAACGATTTATCACCTGTTTCCATGAGCTGACCGCAAATGCACCGTTCTTTATTCACCCACGAATCAATATAGACCAGCCCATCCGGAAGCATGCAGCCCTTTTCAGCGAAACGTTCATATACAGAGTCGATACATCCCGCTTTAAACCGTTCGACTACCATAAATTTTTTCAAATTCGTTCTTCTTCTATCTTTCTCGAAATCTTGATTCTCAAATCGGGGATATCATTGATTACCGTATCCCGTACCAACGGATAATCTAGGCCAAAGTAATGATGAATAAGTTTATCTCTCATCCTGCGATAGGTTTCCAATCAATTTCCTTGTGTTGCGCCTTAAGTCCAGAGGGTAATTTCTTCGAGGCTTCGCCTATAATTTCAATACTACGGGTGAACGCTCTTTTGCTTTTTTCGTCACGCGAAAAGGACTGTTGATCGAGTGAGGCGGACTCTGAAATTAGAAATTCTACTTCCTCCAAAATATGAAGCAACAAATCAAGAGGCGAGTGGGACATAGACAACTTCTTCTAACACCTTTCCTCCGAAATATGGACTGAGACCTTCTTCAGTAACGAGGTCATATCGTTCTCCAAACGTATCATCCAGAAGGTCACAAAGTTGATTAAAATTTTGATATCTGTGGCATTCTGGAGTAAACTTTACCAAAATATCGATGTCGCTGTTTTTATTATCTTCTCCCTTAGCGACTGAACCAAATATCCCGATTTTTAACACGCCAATCTCGTGAAGCGTCTGTTCCTTGAGCTCCAAAGCTTTGATTGCAGAAACCATACGAGAATTCATAAATGTAACTGTTAGGAAAATCGAAAAGACCGCAACAAATTATATGATACGCTCAAACCTAGCGGTACCGGAAATAGCGAAAGGTGCATTTTTCAAAATCTGGGGCCCATGTTAACATCACTTTTCCTCGGCTTCGCTTCGATATCGATTTGAAGATGAAAGCGTATAATTACGAGCAGGCGCGTTAAAGGTCCGTTCTCCAACAACAGCCAAAGCGTCGGCCATAAGAAGTTTGGCCTTTCGGTCATCTGGCCTGAGGCGAATGACATGCTGCACCAATTGGGCAGCTCCGAGTGAATCATCGTTTTCCATCGCAGCTATTGCTTTAGACATAAGAGCATCCACTCCTCCAACTAGATCGGCCATACGTTGCGATTGTTTGAGAGGTGATTCACGATGCAGGCTCAATGCATCTCCATCAAACCAACCGAGGTCCTGGGCATAAATGTCCCGTATGGTGCCTTCAACACTGCCGTAATAGTCACCAAGGTAGTCGAGATTGGAGTACTTTTCCGGAATCGCGGCGTATTCAACCAACTCGTCGGGCGTCATGTAATTAGAAGCACCCTCAATGGTCTTGTCATAAACATACTGAATCGCATCACGGTAATTGGTGAGCACTTCAACCGCATCGTTCAAGATGGGGGGTGTATGTCCACCAACCACATGGAGCGGGTTTTCTTTTACCATACTATGAATACTTGCGATCCAGTCCCGCGTGGAGCGTCTCGCCGAGCCGCGCAAGGGATAAACATTTGGCCACGATTGATAAAAGTTATCACCCGCAAACAAGGTACGCTGTTCGGGATACCAGACATAGAGTTGATCATCCGTCTCACCTGGGGCTTTTACCAGTTGGAGTTTTATGCCCGCGATTTCCAAATCAACACGTTCTTCAGAAAAGGTATGAGTAGGCAAAACCTGGGCTCTTCCACCGCTAACACCACTACTCCGTTGACCACCTTGAGCGCTTGGTTGTGGTTCCGCTCTTTGACCTCCACCGAAGCTGCTACCACGCAACAGTGCATAGGGAGGAATAGCGATACCAACGCTGATTTGCTGCTCAGCTTGGAGGTCAAATCCTTGGGAGTTTGAGCGACGGATACCTCCAGAAAAGCCCACTTCCTCTTCTCTATCCTGCTCCGAACCAAGATTATCACGCGCCCAAACCTGCATACTGCTCCCCTCTTCATAAAAAGCAGGTGCTCCACCGGTGTGGTCAAAGTGACCATGCGTATAGATCATCGCCACTACCGGCTTGTCGGTAATCTTCTCGAATTCCACACGCACTTTGCGTGCCAGCGGAACTTGCTGACCTGGATCGATAATAATAACACCCGTTTCCCCAACGATCATTGAGTTGGTCGATGCTGAATAACCGATGGCTGTATAAACATTCTCTGCAACCTGAATGATACGCGGGCCGAGTTCCTTGTTCCGCTCAAGTAACCGTTTGGTTGCCGCACTTTCGGCGGCGAAAGACGCAGCAAAAGAAAATAGCAGGATAAGCAGGGAAATTGAAGGAAGTCGTTTTTTGAAGATCATGATCCGATTAATAATCAAACCGCTTTAGCCAAAGCAACGTCCGATTACGGAAGTCCAGGAAAATGGAAGATCGAGCGAATACCTCTGCTCTTAGAAATGCTGTCAGGCCTCAGATTTGTGAGAACGAAGCGCATCCCTCGAAGCTCGATCCACCAAGGTAAAGAGCTCATCGATTTCATCCTTATCCTTGGAAACTTTGTGGCCTTTTACTTTAATAAACTCACAGTTCAATTGATCGATTAGCTTATAGAACTCTTTGTACAATTCGGAGTTGTTGAGCGGCCTACCTGCGCTGGAAAGAAATGCATTCTTTTCAAGGCGATCCCGTCTTCGTAATAAACCCAGGATATTCTGAGAGTCGGTATGCACCAAAATCTTTTTCCCGAGCTCTCGCACTTCGGACAACGCCCACAACAAAGTCTGCAATTCCAGCTTTGTTGAAGAGGTTGGGTGAAATTGTTTCATTCTGACATTCCGCCGGTGGGAATCCAAAGAAAGCCCTCGATCCATCACGACCAGATAAGCGCCGAAACCGACCCCGGCTTGCACATTCACACTTCCATCCGTAAATAGTAACAACTCACTCATTCAGCATCATAATATTTAGCAGTTCCATACCGGATGGATCTGACTCAAAGTCTCAAACAAAGGAAACAGAAAGAGACTCTTCCGTGTTATTTGAGAAGGCGACAGGATAAATTCGCCAAAACGATTTTACGAGTTGAACCGCTGGCCTGACAGTGCCAGAGTCAGGAAAACACACCCTGAGTATTGAATCATTTACCCTGATAAAAACCACCATGTTCGCAACAAATCGTAGACAATTTTTAAAACAAACCGCTATTGGGTCCTCGCTTCTTATCTGTGGGACACGAGCATCCCAGGCCGTCCTGGGCGCAAATGACAGACTCCGCATTGCTGTGGTCGGTCTACATGGACGGGGGAAAAGCCATGTATCCGGCTGGTTGGAGCAAGACAATGTTGAGATTGCTTACCTGGTTGATCCGGATGCCGATGTGCTGGCCGAAAAAATGGCTGATCTGAAAAAGCGGGTAACCGGTACCTTCAATTGCAAAGGCCTATCGGATGTGCGGAAGGCATTGGAGGATCCCAACCTGGACGCAGTTTCGGTCGCTACTCCCAACCATTGGCATACACTTATCACCATTTGGGCGGCGCAAGCCGGCAAACATGTATACGTGGAAAAGCCTATGAGTCACGATGTTGCCGAGGGCCGAGTGGCCGTTGCAGCCCAGGAAAAATACGGTGTCGTAATCCAGCACGGAACTCAGCGTCGGAGTGAGGCATCCATCGCGGGCCTTCACGAAGCGATTCAAGCCGACAAGTTTGGGAAATTGAAAATTTCATACGGTTATTGCTGCAAACCACGCGATGGCATCGGATTCCAAACGACAGGTGCCGCTCCCAAGAACCTGGACTGGAACCTCTGGCGTGGTCCCGCACAGCTGGACGACTACCATGCCAACTATGTGCATTATAATTGGCACTGGTTTTGGCCAACGGGGAATGGTGACATGAACAACCAGGGAACCCACCAATTGGATGTGGCTCGTTGGGCACTGGATAAAGATCAAACGCATCCGGTTAGAGTGATGGCATTGGGTGGACGATTCCAATGGCAAGATCAGGGTGAAACACCGAATACGATGTTTGCCATTGCCGAATATCCCAATGGACAGCAGGTGTTTTTCAATGTGCGCAATGTGAACTACGAAGGCTACGAACGGCAGGTTGAAAATGAATATTACTTTGAAGACGGTGGCCGGATTATTCGCGACCTGTACTATGCCAAAGGAAGCACAGAAGGCGAGCCTTTGGACTTGCCCGACGGACATGTGACACCTGGCGGCAACTGGGGAGCTTTTATCGCGGCGTGCCGTGCCGGCAAACCCGAGATGGCCAATGGCAACGTGGTGGAAGCACACAACGCCTGCGTAATGGGTCACCTCATGAACAATTCTTACCGCCTCGGCAAAAGCGTACCCTTTAACAAAAAGGCCGGACGCTTTGGTGACAATTCCGACGCCTACGACCATTTTTCGACCCTCCACGCGGTCATGGAAACAGGTGTAGGATTGCCTCAGGATGGAACCGAATATATCGTGGGTCCATGGCTCACGTTCGATCCAAAGAAGGAACGTCACACCGGTGCGTTTGCAAGAAAAGCCAATGCATTGCTGCAAGACGAGAACCGGAAGGGCTTCGAAGTTCCTTCAGCGAAAAAGGTGTAGCCGATCACGCTAGACGGTAATTGTCATGAGAATCTCCTAAGGCTAGGAGAGCCACCGCAATTCATAAGCGCTTCAAATTCTCGATCGCAACGTTTGCTTGCTCATACGCCCGGTTACGCTCCCTCAGAAAATGTTTTTTATAGTCGCCGCTTCCATAAGCGGTCGCTTGACGAAAGTAGAAGACATGCTTTGTCCATGGATCATTATCGCTTGTGAATCCAACGATCGCGTTTTCGAGAACACCCGCATGTTCGAGCGTCTGAACGATTTGCACCACCGACCATTCCAGTTCTGGTTTCGAAGTCCAGGAATCCTGTAGATGACAAGCTTGCATGAAAAGAATGGCCAATAGGACTCAATTGACAGGAAGCCTATCAACCGGCTGGATTTAATCATGAGATCTTTTCGGATTATCAGCCTTACACTTGCAATGCTCTGGCCCGCTGGATCCGTTTTCGCTGAACAAAAACCAAACGTGGTCCTTATCATGACGGATGATCAGGGATACGGAGATCTGTCCTGTCATGGCAATCCCGTCCTGCGAACTCCGAATATTGATCAGCTCCATGGGGAGAGTGTCCGTTTCACCGATTTTCATGTCAATTCAGGCTGTGCTCCCACGCGAGCGGCCCTAATGACAGGCAGGACTGCCCAGCGAACAGGGCTCTGGCACGTAGTGATGGGACGTTGCCTACTGCATCCGGATGAGGTAACCCTCGGGGAAGTTTTTAAAGCCGGAGGGTATCGTACCGCACTGTTCGGGAAATGGCATGGCGGTGACAATTTTCCCTATCGTCCCCAGGATCAGGGATTCGATGAGGTTCTGACTCACGGGGGTGGCGTGGTCGGCCATGTTCCCGATTGGTGGTTAAACGATTACTTCGACGACCACTACCTGCATAACGGAACCTGGGAAAAACAGAATGGTTACTGCACCGATGTCTGGATAGACCACGCTATCGAATTTCTGGCTGAAAAACAGGATGAACCCAAGTTCGTCTATTTGCCATTGAACGCTCCACACAGTCCTTTCCAGGTGCCAGAAAAATATACAGAGCCATACCGCAATCGACCGACCGAAGTGCCGGAGGAAAATTTCTATGGCATGATTGCTGCAATAGACGAAGCGATTGGCCGACTCGACCAAGCACTGACCGACCTGGGTATTCGCGAGAACACCATCCTGATTTTCATGACGGACAACGGAACCTCCCGCGGCATCATGTACCCAGAAAGTGGGGTCGTTGGATTCAATGCAGGCATGCGCGGGAAAAAAGGTTCGCCCTACGAGGGTGGTCATCGGGTTCCCTGTTTCATACGATGGCCTGACGGAGGAATCGGAGGTGGACGCGATGTCGACACCCTAACCACTCATTACGACCTAATGCCAACTCTTACTGAACTTTGTAACATCGCTAATCCTGCCGGTGTGAAACTGGATGGTCGAAGCCTTGTCCCCTTGCTCAATCAATCAGGGAATGAATGGCCGGAGCGAACCATTGTTAGCGACCTACAACTTACAAACGAAACACCGACCAAATGGTCACGCACGGCGGTAATGACCGAACGCTGGCGACTCGTCAATGAAATGGAACTCTACGATATTATTTCCGATCCGGGACAGGAGAACAACCTCGCAGAAAATCAACCGGATATCGTTCGCACACTTACCCAGGACTACAATCGCTGGTGGGAAGATGCATCAGAGAATCACAGCCGTGATTGTGAATTGCTTCTTGGATCCAAAAGCGAAAATCCAACGCTCCTTACATCCTATTACTGGAACAACGAAAGCGGTGAGCAGCGAGACATGCCCTGGGCGCATACGCATGTGGTATCGGGACCTTTGCAGAACGGATGGTGGCGGGTAAGCGTGGAACAAGCAGGCCGTTATGCGTTTCGCTTGCGACGCTGGCCGGAGGAAAGCGGATTGGCCATCAACGAACATGCCGATTACCTGGAGCCTCCAGAAACATCCTGGCATCCGGTTGAGGCAGCAAAACTGTTGGCCACTCGGGCGAAGATCCAAGTCGGCAATATTGAAAAAGAAATCGTCATTCCACCCGATGCGAAAGTGGTGGAAATGGTTATCAAATTACCCAAAGGAAGCGCCCGCATGCAGACCTGGTTTTATGACGACAATGGGCGTTCGCGCGGAGCTTACTATGTCGAAGTGGAGCGATTGCCCTGAAGACGGATCACCCTCCTCAAAGATGTTTCTGGAAAAATCGGACCATTTCAGCCTTTGGTTTTTCACCCAAGTCTTTGTATCCATGGCCACCCGTTTCATAATATACAGTTGAAGATTCGATTCCGGCGGCCTTCATCTTTTCGTGCATTTCCTGAGATTGTAACCAAGGGACCGTCGAATCGTCCTTACAATGAAGAAAAAGCATAGCTGGATCATTTTTGTCGATGTGATTAATTGCAGAGGCTCTTTGCCAATGCCGATTCTTTGACTTAAACGAAGGACCAATCCATTCCCCGTTTTGGTATCTGCTATGGTATCCATATAATGGTGATCCGGACTCCCTCGGTAAGAAATCAAAGCCGCGGCATAACCGTGTTCAGCCAGGTAGATAGCAGACGGCTTAAACCTCTGTCCATTTTGTGGCCTGAATCCACCGCCCTGAATGACTATCACACAGGGAACCGGTTTCTCTGATCCTTGAGGTACCAACAGGTCCAACGTCAGCTCTCGATCTGTTTTCGAATAAACCAAATCTTTGTGGACGGAATATTCACCTCCGCTCTGCGCAGACACGCCAAGTCCGGAGCTTAGAAGACTCACGACCAGAATAAGAATTGGGCTAATTGTGAAAGAAGGAAGGAGATACTTCATATCGCACCAAGGCTGAATAAACTATTGAACAAGGTCAATAGGATGAGTGGAAATTTAAGGAGTAGCACTGAATCCATTTATTTCGCATAAATAACTTCGACTCTCCATAATCCTTAGGAAAACTTTAAGCACTTATGAAAAGCCTTACGCTGATTCTCACCTTTTCGTTCCTTTCGTTATCCCAGCTCCAGGCCGCACAATTCAAAGCACTCGTCTTTGCCGACGCACACGACACTTGGCACTACCCATGCGTGCCGGTTGCTAGGGAGTCGTTTGAAGCATTGGCGGATAAACACTTCTTCTCTCTCACCTTTGTAGATACCGAAAAACAATTCGCTCAGCAAACATTCGCGGACTTTGATGTCATCGTATTTATAAGTGCGAATGCCTGTGAACTGAATGAGAAAAAGCGCGAAGAATTTCAGGCGTATATTCACAACGGCGGTGCGATTGTCGGTGTTCATGGGGCATCCGCCACGCGCAATGAACCCAAACATTGGTTGTGGTGGAACGAGCTGATGGGTCGATTGTTCGTCAAACATCCGGTGAAGCAAACGGGAGTCATGTCTGTAGTAGACAAAGATTTCCCAGGCTGCATGCACCTGCCAGACAAGTGGCTCTGGACAGACGAATGGTATGAGTTCGAAGCACCACTGCCAGCTAGTTTGAACGTAGTCCTCACGGTGGATGAGAAAACCTACACACCCAGCAAAGAAAATGCGATGGGCGACTACCACCCGATCGCCTGGTATCATGAGTTTGAAGGGGCGCGCGTATTTTACACGGCGATCGGGCACATCGCCGAATCCTATAAGGATGAAGCTTTCCTCCAGCATATTTACGGCGGAATGGTCTGGGCGGTCGGGCAGCAGAAGTAGGAACTTTTCCGTTTCGATTTATCCGCCAGCAATGGCTCCAAGAATAATTAACGGTTGGGTTCCATTGATAACCGGCTTAGGTAAAATTGCATCCTCCGGCACATGAGTGAGATCCTGATCACAGGCAAAAAACCGCAGAAGAGGTCTGCGCTGTTTGCTAATAGAATCCCGAATGGTTCCTTTCAAAACAGGATACTGCGATTCCAGCTCATCTAGAACCGACGTTTGAGTAATCGGGTCTTCAACATCGAGCTCCACCTCCCATCCAACAGAAGCCAAAGCCTGAAGGTGAAATGGAATAATAACTCGGATCATGGGAGCGTTTGAACTTCCACCGAATACACGGCAGGCAAATCTCTAACGATGGGAATCCAGTTGTCCCCGGAATCAGATGAGCAGTAGACTTGTCCACCAGTAGTTCCGAAATAGATGCCGCAGGAATCGAAAGAATCGACGGCGGTCGCATCGCGAAGGACATTCACATAACAGCTATCCTGAGGAAGACCATTGATCAAAGGCTCCCATTCATTGCCACCCATACGACTTCGGTAGACGCGTAATTTTCCTTCGGGCGGGAAATGCTCCGAGTCGCTCTTGATAGGAATGACGTAAACCGTATCTGGCTCGTGAGCGTGGACCTCAATGGGAAACCCAAAATCACTCGGCAAGTTTCCACTGATCTCATGCCAGTTCTCTCCGGCATCATCACTGCGCATGACATCCCAATGTTTCTGCATAAAGATCACATCAGGACGAGCAGGATGTTGCGCGATCCGATGCACACAATGGCCTACTTCTGCTGTCGGGTTTGGAATGTATTCGGAATGCAAACCTTGATTGATCGGCTTCCAGCTCACCCCAGCGTCGTCGGACCTGAACGCTCCAGCTGCGGAGATGGCAATGAAAATGCGATCCGGGTTTAAAGGATCCTGAATGATGGTGTGAAGACACATACCACCCGCTCCCGGCTGCCAGAGAGGACCTGTCCCATGCTGGCGCAATCCCGGGAGTTCCAGCCAGCTGTTTCCTCCATCGGTGGTTTTAAAGATAGCTGCATCTTCGACACCGGCTAACACCGTATCCGGATCTGTCAGCGAGGGTTCGAGATGCCAGACCTTCTTGAACTGCCAAGTCTTAAGTGAGCCATCGTACCATTGATGAGTTCCCAGTTCTCCTACGTAGTCGAAGGCCTTGCCAACCGGTTCCCAGGTTTCGCCACCATCATTGGAGCGCTGAATCATTTGACCAAACCAATCGGAACACTGGGACGCGTAGATGCGGTTCGGGTCCACAGGCGATCCTTTGACGTGAAAGATTTCCCAACCACCGAAAAAGGGCCCAGCCACCTTCCAGTCCTTCCGTGCTTCATCAGAGCTTAAAACAAAGGCACCTTTTTTTGTACCGACTAAAACTCTGACTGAACTCATACTATTCTCCTATATAAGATTGATGGGGAGATTAATCCGATTTCGAAACGGAAAACAAAGCTTAGTACGACTCGCCAGGGAAGCAATTTATTTTTCCAGGCAACCTGAGTTTTGTGAACGCAATTCTTGATTCGCGGACCTTGAGTATTTGTCATTACGATTACTGCCTTCAATATCCATAAATGGTAGGGCAATCGCGTCCTCGCGATGCCGCCAAGATCCTGATTCGTGAATCAGAAAAGTTTCGTTATCGGGAGCAAGCTCCTCTCCAACATATTTGGTTTGTGCCACGCCCGTTTTCACGGCTCAAAAGAGTAGCGAGACCGTAAAGCGAACATCAGTCCGGCCACTCCTTCAAAGGGTTCTAAACAAATATGATTCTGTACCCATTATTCTGTTAAGAAAAAAGACAGAATTATGAAGAACAAAATCATAGTATTGCATTTATGGACCATGATAAAATCGTGTATAAGGCCAGGGGATAAACTCCCTTCTGCGAAAGGCGTTGTCGACGACATCGACCAAGCCGATTAATGCGGCGCGGAGATGGATTGGTGGAATTCGCCCAGTAGTTCGTGATACTCGCGATAACCGGGAAAGAAGGGCGGTATGTTTTTGGCATTCCAGTCTTCGTAGAGTTTTATCAGACGGCCAAGTACTTCGGGATTGGAGGAAGCGAGGTTGTTGGTTTCGCCGATATCTTGGGCAACATTGTAAAGTTGTATTCCGGCCTGGTCTCGCGCCTTGGTAAGTTTCCACGGGCCACTGCGAACCGCGTAATCGATTCCATTTTCCATACGCCAGAAAAGCGCTTCGTTGGGTGGTCCCGATTTCTTGCCCGTGACATAAGGAAGTAAATTTACACCTTCCAGTTTCTCTTCAATAGCTGCGCCACCCAGTACCAGAGCCGTTCGCATAAGATCGATGGACATAACGGAGTGATCGTTTGTCTGACCCGCCTCTATCTTGCCTGGCCAGGAAACCATGAAAGGGACTCGAATTCCGCCTTCATAGACTTCGCCTTTTCCCCCACGCAACGGACCATTGTCCGAGGAGTTGGCCTGCTCAGGGCCACCGTTGTCACTCATGAAACATACGATGGTGTTTTTTCGCAAATTTAAATCCTCGAGCGTCTTGATCACTCGACCCACTTCATCGTCCAGTGCATGAACCATGGCAGCGTAGGTGCGGCGTTTGGTGTCTTTGATGTGTGAGTACTTTTGTTTGTAAACCTCCGGGGCTTGCAAAGGACCGTGTGGCGCATTGTAAGCCAGATAGAGAAAAAATGGTTTATCCTTGTTTTCTTTTATAAAACCAATCGCTCCATCGGTGAGTGTCGTGGTTAAATAACCATCCAGACCTTTCGGCTGACCATTGAGCTCAAGTGGAGCGAAATAATTTTCGTGAAGTTTGATATTCAAATCCACGGCAAAGTATTGATGACCACCACCTCGGAATCCGAACCAGAAATCAAAGCCCCGGTTATTCGGCTGAAATGGCTCCGCGGCCCCTAGATGCCATTTCCCAACGGCACCCGTTGCATAACCCGCATCCTGCATTCTGGCAGCAACCGTCTTCTCGGTTATCGGTAAACCCATAACCATATTGTGCTGATCATAGGCGATGTTCCGTTCGTAACCAAACCGATGTTGATAACGTCCTGCCATCAAGGCGGCCCGCATCGGGCTACAATAAGGATGGGATGAATATCCACTGGTGAAACGAACACCGGATGCGGCTAATCGATCGAGGTTGGCCGTTTCAATATCTCTGCAACCGTAGGCAGCGACATCGCCATAGCCCATATCGTCTGCGAGAATGAATACGACGTTTGGCTTGTCCTGAGCATTTAACAAGTAAGCGACGATGAAGAACAGAGGTGAAAGAAGGAAATTTTTCATAGAGTATTTTTTCTTATTAGATCCGAAGAAAAAGCAGTCTCGCAAGCGCAACTGCAGGAGTAGCATTACGCCGCGATCCGAGTCTTTAAATGCAAGCTGGGGATTGGCGTTCCCAGGAAAATAGCAGTTTCCGTCCGGCGCTGTCGGCGACATCGCCCTACCCAAATGAGGCATTGCGAGGACGCAATGTTATTCGGCGCTTTGCTGGTAGATGTGTCACGTTGTTTGGGAGCCCTACCTTTTCCTCAAGCAATAATCTCCTGGATCACCTTGCCCGCCACATCGGTGAGCCGGAACCGACGGCCGTTGTATTTGTAGGTCAGCTTCTCGTGATCCATTCCAAGTAGGTGGAGAATAGTGGCGTGAAGATCGTTAATATGGACCGGATCCTTGGCTACTTTGTGACCGAGTTCGTCGGACTCGCCGTAGGAGACACCTCCTTTAATTCCTCCACCAGCCATCCAAACGGTCATGGCATGTGGATTGTGATCGCGGCCCGGTTTTAGGGTGCCGATTTGCGCAACTGGCAAACGACCAAACTCACCGCCCCAGATTACCAAGGTATCGTCCAACAAACCTCGCTGCTCAAGATCGGTTAATAGGCCTGCAATGGGTTTATCCGTCTCTCCTGCGAATTGGCTGTGATTGCCCTGGATATCAATGTGCCCGTCCCAGGCCCGCTGGTTTGCCGTGCCGCCGGAGTAGATTTGCACAAAACGCGTGCCTCGTTCAAGCAAGCGACGGCCCATCAAACACTGGCGACCGAAATGCGAGCACTGAGCATCATCGAGACCATACAACTCTTTGGTATGCGAAGCTTCCTGGTCTACATCAAACGCTTCCGGCGCCGCCGTTTGCATCCGGTAGGCCAGCTCGAAGGTTTCGATGCGTGCGGCTAGCTCGGCATCTGAAGATTGCTGCTCCAAGTCATAGCGATTGAGTTGGTTAATCAGGTCCAACTGTGCCCGTTGCTGATTGTCCGAGAGAGCATCCAGTCGTTTCAAATTTAAAATGGGATCTCCTTTTTGGCGCAGTAAGGTGCCTTGATAAACACTCGGCAAAAAACCGGAACTCCAATTCGTCCTACCTCCCTTGGGAACTCCACGCTCTTGGGGGTCTGACATTACCACAAAACCTGGGAGATCGTTGCTTTCGCTCCCCAGTCCATAGGTAACCCAGCTTCCAAGGCAGGGAAATCCTGTCCGAGGCAATCCGCTATTCATCATGAACAAAGCCGGAGAATGATTATTCGACTCCGAGTAGAGCGAGTGGATAAAAGCCATTTTATCCACATGCTCGCCCAGGTAAGGAAATATCTCCGAAACCATTTTTCCGGATTGGCCTCTTGGAGAGAACTTGAAGGGTGACTGTAAAATGGAACCAACTTCTTTGGAAAAGAAACCGGTAAACTTATCGAAACCGTCCAGGTCTTTTCCGTGATACTTTTCCAATGTAGGTTTATACTCCCAGGTATCCATTTGACTGGGACCACCATTAATAAACAACCAGATAACCCGTTTCGCCCGTGGAGCAAAATGCGGAACTTTCGGAGCCAACGGGCTCAACGCATTTCCGCCAAGTGGATTTGCGGCAGCGAGTAATCCCTGTTGCTGAAGCAAGCTCGTAAGCCCAATCATGCCCAAGCCCATACCACACCGCTTCAACATCTCCCGCCGTGTCATCGACATCGGATCGTCGTGATGCTCGGGGCCGCAGTGGCCGTATGGATTGTTTGGGTTCATTTAAATTATGGTCCTCTTACTCTTCATCTTACTTTATTGCGTTCTTCGAAGAATTCGCGAGCAAGCTAGCTCCTACATTGCGCATCGATACTAAAAAGGCAGGAGTAAATTTATTCGCGATTCGCAGGAATAGTGCCAAGCTGGGGCTTGGCGTTCCCAGGTGAGTCGCGAATATACCGAGCCACCAGGCGACAGCGAAGCGAACAACATTTGCTCCTGCAAAATGTCCAGAAACGGCACTCATCGTATATACAAAAATTCATTGAGGCTGAGCAAGGATTGGCAGTAATCAATCAGAGCCTTGTTTTCGTCGAACCCTTGATCTCGGTACACAGCTTGTTGTGTTTGCAAAAACTCAATGCCCATCGTGATCTCTTCCTGCTTTGGAAATCGATTCAGGACGATTTGATAGGCCAGTTTAATTTGAGCCTCCACACCTTCGTCTTTGGATAAACGCTTGGCCAGTCCTTCGGCAAATCTGCGCGTTTGAGTGCCGTTTAAAAATTCTAGCGCTTGAGGTGCGATGGTTGTGCTGGCTCGTTGTCCAATCCCCACCAAATGCTCCGGCCAATCGAATAGCGTCATTTCCGGAATGAGCGCAGCTCGTTTAATAAAAAAATAGATGCTGCGTCGGAGCATATCAGGATCTCGCGTACCGGGACCAAATTGAGTTCTATCGAGCAATCCTGACACCTGAAGCAAAGAATCCCGAATGACCTCCGCTTCAACGCGCCTTCCGGGAAATCTCCACAGTAAGGTATTCTCAACATCGGCCTGTGCTTTGGAAGGATCGACAGCGGACGTTTGCCGATAAACAGCACTGGTCATAATCTGTTTCTGCAAACGTTTCACATCCCAACCATGTTCAACAAAATCGTGAGCCAACCACTCAAGAAGCTCTGGATGCGATGGATCTCCACCTTGTTTGCCAAAATCGCTGGGCGTTGCCACCAGACCTCGTCCAAAGTGATAATGCCAAATCCGATTAACGAATACACGCGCCAGTAAACTTCCGGCTCCACTTTCTGTATTAGTCAACCATGCCGCCAACTCGCTACGAGGATTCGAAGTTTTAATTTCGCTTTCAAAATGCTTCTGATCTCGAACGAGCACCTGAGGAAACCCCGGAGTAGCGATTTCGACTTTTTGTGTCACATCACCACGCTCAAGGTAGTGAGTATTTTCATAGAAAGAGGGATAACCTCGGCCAACACTGGCATGCCAAATGGGAGGAAGAGAATCTGATGCTGCAAGAATCCGCGTCCCATTCAATTTTGGTTGATCCAGAATATGTTGCATTAACTTTTCCTTCCGAGCCACCCATTCGGGATGAGTGCGCCCATACCAACTCCGCAAGGCTTCGGTTTCATTGTTCCTGAGCAGATCCGGATTTATTCCGACGAGTAATTTTAATAAACTTTCGTAGGCAAGAACAGGTATACCTTCCGAATTCTCAACAGCCGCCTTGTGATCCTGCGTAATCGAAAAACGGGGTCGTCCAACCATTTGTTGAATATTGAATCCAGAAGTAACGGTTATCTTGATCCTTGTTCCGCCTGTGTATCCCACTGGCTTGGCAAACCGAATGACCAATGCCTGGTCCTTGCCAAATCCCTCGAAGTCAATCGACCAGCCTTGGGTAACTTGGTTGATGGCTGCAGCAGCACCCAAGGAATCGTCATTCTCTTGAGAAGTGGCTTCGGCCGATTTAAGATCGACCCTCTTCCACTGGGCATTTGACGACCCCAGATCCTTAATTTGGACAGCCAGTTCTCGTATGGTAAATCCTCCTTCGTGATCGCGTCCCGGACCCCCTTTTGGCAGGATTGGGTGGGTTAAGGTTTCCATCCGGAGTCCAACCATGTCCTGCACCATGGTTTCAGATTCGACCGTAAGAACTTCGAAATCCATTTCCGGATTTTCTTCACTCAAAAGCAGGGAGTCGTCCCACAATTTTTCAACCGTTGAACCTTCCCTGGAATCAAAGGTGTCCGGATTCAACACCAACCACCGTTCCAATGGAATTTGAAACGCGCCAGAACGCATCCATGATTGAAAAGGCTTCTCCAAAACGGCCTCTTCAAAAAGCATTAATTGGGCAGCATAATTTTGACCTTCAAGTGTCCACTGGGATTTACTTAATTTATTGGCTCTGACATCAGGGTTATGATCTACGTAAGCCCGAACCGTTCGCGTAAAATTCGAAGCCAGCTGATAGTAATCTTTCGAAGAAATTGGATCGTATTTGTGATCGTGGCAGCGTGCGCAACCTACTGTGGTACCCAACATTGCGGTACCTATCGTGTTTACGATATCTTCCAGCTCATCGTAGCGGGAGGATTCGAATTCTTTCTCGGTCACTACGGTGGAAACGACACCTCCATTTAAAAAACCCGTCGCCATGAGTGCCAGTGGATCTTCTGATGCCAACTCATCACCAGCCACCTGCCAGCGAATGAATTGATAGTAGCTCATATTTTGATTGAAAGCTTTGATAAGAAAATCCCGGTAATGATAGGCGTAAGGCCGGTCATAATCGATTTCAAAACCGGAGCTTTCGGCAAAACGGGCAATATCCATCCAGTGCCGCGCCCACCGTTCTCCGTAATGTGGTGATTCCAATAAGCGATCAATCATTCGCTCGTAGGCCATCGGCTGAATATCGTTTACAAATTCATCCACTTGTTCGGGCGTTGGTGGAAGTCCAATTGCATTCAAATAAGCTCGTCGAATAAGATTTCGATCAGGACTCATGGGGTTGGGTGACAATCCGTTTGCTTCAAGTTTCCGGAAAATAAAACGATCGATTTCGTTGCGCGACCACTCATCATTTTCTGAAGCGGGAACATCCGGATTAGAAAGCGTTCGATAAGCCCAATAATTGCGATCCTCATCCGTAATAACCAAAGATTCACTATCCGCTAAGATAGAACTATCGGACAAAGGTTTGTCGTAAGGCGCTCCTAGATCTATCCAACGTGTGATCGCCGCAATGGATTCCTCATCAAGCTTATCTCGTTCATGTGGCATGAACGGTTCGTAGTGATGAGTGATAGCGCCGATCAGATCACTCTCGACAGACGAATCAGTGACCAGGCCACTTGCAAACAACAACTCACGAGTGGACATATCAAAGTCACTTTCAATCTTTTCGCCGCCGTGACATTCCAAACAATTTTCCGTAAGAATGCCTAGCACCTGGTCTTTAAACAAAACCAGCCCTTCGGCCATTGCCTCAGCGTGAGATACCTTGCCCTCAGACGTGGACAATTCGGCAAAGCCGGTTCCGGGCGCTGTCAACAGCCCGAGAATAAACAAAGGAATTTGTCTAACCCAGCGATCCATAGTTTACAGCGGCGGAAGCTCTACTCCAATCTGTTCAAAAATACCACGCGGCGCTCCCCCCGGAATCGGGTCAGGGCGAATCTCGACGAGCAGGTTGTTTTTAATTTTATAGAAAAAGTTGTGCTCCGGAATCGCAACCGTTTTACCTGTGGGAGCGACACCAGCGAAACCCGGGAATTCCAAAGAAGCGGTATGAGTCCCGCCTTGCCTCCATCTCACGGCAAAACCTCCGTCCGTCAACTGCTTCAGTCCATCATGATCATAGCTCCAATCAGGAAATCCGCGGTACAGCGCTGTCAGGAACTCGAGAATCTCCGCCTTGCCCATCGTCTTGGCAGGAGTTACAAATCGAACGTCCTCTGCCAGCGTGCTCGCAATCAAGTCGACATCGTGGGTCCTGAGACCTTCCATATAGTCGAGCAGTACTTGAGGAATAACTGATTCTACTGGTAACATTTTAATTCTAACTACAAGGTGATTCAAAAGACCTCAATCAAAACCATGACACTCCACAAAAAGATCAGGTTCACTTTATTCCTGTTTGTCGCTTTTCTTCCCGTATTGAAAGCCGTTGAAATTGATCGGAAGAATTTCGACTCATCGGACGGCTTTGAGCTGGAGACACAAAAGAATGGTTTGAGTCTGGCCTGGGACACTTCAGATGGGACTGCCTTTATCGACCTACAGATCACTCCCACCCCGGGAAAAGCCAACGGGCCCTTGATCAAAGCTATAGGCGTGGATGGGAAACCTATTTTGAGTAATATTGACCCCAACTACCTCTTCTGGGTCGGAGACCGAGATCTGGAAAAGCGACCGGATGGCTGGATGATCTTTTTTGACCGCGTGCCCACACGCCCTTACTCCGTTGAGAAAGGATTCCTATCGCCAGAAACTATTTCAGTATCGTCCAATGAAAGCCGGGCCGTCATAGAATTGGATGGGCTAGCAAGCACTCACTTTTCGGGAAGTTTGGCATTTATTTTTTATAAAGGCAGTCCATTCGTTCAGATGGAAGCACGCGTGTCCACACAGAGACCAGCGACCGCGTTCCTCTATCATGTCGGGCTAAGCGTACCCGAGACAGACGGACTCCGCCTCAATTGGATAGACTCGCTCGGCAATCCACAATCAGCGGATGTGAAACAGGAAACCGCCCGCGTCTATCAAACTCGGTATCGATCGATCGCGCTGTCATCTCCAAGCGGTTCCGTAGCGATTTCACCATTTCCGCATCAATTTCTCTACCCTTTGGATTTTGTGGAAAACTATGGTTACAACTGGGCAGGCGACGAATACCTCGACATGATCGACGGGTTTTCCTTCGGAGTGCGACAACCGCCTATTGGTGATCGACGATACGTTCCCTGGGTAAACGCCCCTCCCGGAACGAAGCAGAAATTAGGAGTGCTGCTATTTTTGTCAGAAGGCTCAGGTCATCAGAACCTGGATACGGTTCGCAGCTACACAAGAAACGACACCTTCAAACCGCTGGACGGCTACAAGACTTTTTCCAGTCACTATCATGTTGAACACTCCTTGGATTACATCGAGAAGCAGGGGGAACAAAAAACCGAGGGAATCCCGAACGGATTGCTGAATCCGGAATTTGTCGATGTCTTCAAACGCATGGGTGTGGATATCGTTCACCTCGCGGAATTTCACAGAGGAGCGACCCCCCGACTGGGAACTATGGAGCGCCTGGAGCAGTTAAAGGTCATGCACGAGGAATGTGCCCGACTATCCGGCGACGGCTTTTTGCTGCTCCCCGGCGAAGAGCCCAATGTTCACTTTGGTGGTCATTGGCTTAGCTTTTTCCCCAAGCAGGTGAATTGGGTTCTCAATCGGAATGAAGGTCAACCGTTCGTGCAGGAGCTGGATGGCTATGGTACGGTCTACCATGTGGGTAGCTCGGAGGATGTATTAAAACTCCTGGAAATCGAAAACGGTCTCGCCTGGACAGCACATGCACGCGTCAAGGGTTCCACCGGATTTCCCGATGCGTACAAAGATACCTCTTTCTTTAAAAGTGATCGTTTCTTCGGCGCCGCGTGGAAGGGCATGCCAGCAGACTATTCCAGAGACACCCTTGGCTGGCGCGTGCTGGATTTACTGGACGATATGGCAAATTGGGGAACTCCCAAATACGTGATGGGCGAAGTCGACATCTTCAAGATTTTCAAAGATTACGAGTTATTCGGGGCCATGAACATCAACTACATGAAACTAGATTCCGTGCCTACTTATGATGACGGTTGGCAACCCGTGCTGGATGTTCTTCGGTCAGGAAGCTTTTTTGTGACTACCGGTGAAGTCCTGATTCCAGATTGCTCCTTCGACGGAAAGGAAAGTGGTGAAACGCTCCCAGCAGGAAATCTTTCAAATGTTCGTTTTCAGGCTAGCCTGGAATGGACCTACCCGCTTTCTCACTTGGAGATTGTTTCAGGGGATGGCAGCAGGATTATGCGAGAACGCATAGACTTATCTGAAACAGCAGAATTTGGTAAATTGAATATGGATGAACGGATAAACCTAAGCGGCCGAAAATGGGTGCGGATAGAAGTTTGGGATATTGCCAAGAATGGGGCTTTTACCCAACCGGTTTGGATAGACTGAAGGAGCTTTGAATAAAACACCGGGTGAAGGGTTTAAGACGATAGAACCAATAAATATTCGACCTAATCCAAGCTTGCACTTGTCAAACTCGGCAATACAGAAACATAATCCCGACAATTCGCGATTCTCGCATCCCTCCAGAAACTCCAACCCCGTTTTCAATGATTGATTGGTGAAACAGTCTTTTGCTCGTTCAGCAGGTATTTTATGGCATCGGAATTATCGCACTGTTGGTGACGGTAGTTCAGCTACTTTTGACCTTATTGGGCATTGGCGGCGACGCACTGGGAGTCGACTTTGACGTGACCTCAACCGATGCCGACCACTCCTCGGGACTCGGTATTTTTTCGGTGCAGACCATATCCGCATTTTTCCTGGCATTCGGATGGGCGGGCGCAGTGGCACTGGACTCGGGACTGCCACTGATGCTGACGGTATCAATAGCCTTTGTCGCAGGCGTCATTCTTATGTTTGGCATTTATAAGCTCATACTGACGATACTCCGGCTTCAATCTAAAGGGAATCTGGATTACTCAAACGCGATAGGCCAGACAGCTACGGTTTACGTTACAATCCCCGGTAACAATGAAGACGGAGGCGGACAGATACAGGTAAATATCCAGGACCGCTTCACCACCGCCAGCGCCCGCAAGCAATCAACCGGTGCAATCAAACCCGGGCAGAAAGTGAAAATCACGGGAATGCTCGATCAAACCTCATTTATTGTAGAAGAACTTTAATTCAAACCACCTAACGATCATGCCTGTAGAATTAGTCGGCGCAGCTGCCGTAGTATTTTTAATCCTGGGAATCCTAATAACTCTGGCCACCCGCTATAAGCGGTGCCCTTCAGACAGATTACTTGTCGTTTACGGGAAAGTGGCCGGAGGGAAATCAGCCAATTGTTACCATGGAGGTGCGGCCTTTATCTGGCCGGTCATTCAGGGTTACCAATACCTGGACCTGACTCCCTTGCCCATTGACATCCGCCTTGAAGGTGCCCTTTCGAAACAAAATATTCGGGTCAATACACCCTCTACTTTTACAGTAGGTATTTCAACCGAACCAGGCATTATGGAAAACGCGGCTGAGCGCTTGCTTGGTCTCGGTCTAGGCGAGATCAAGGAGTTGGCCAAAGATATCATTTTCGGTCAAATGCGCGTGGTCATCGCCACCATGGATATCGAGGAAATCAATACCGACCGCGATAAGTTGATCGCCAACATTTCGACGGGTGTGGAAGTCGAGCTAAAGAAAGTGGGGCTTCGCCTGATCAATGTAAATGTACAGGACATCACTGATGCATCGGGTTACATCGATGCATTGGGACAAGAAGCTGCATCCAAAGCGATAGCCGAGGCGAAAATTAAAGTAGCCGAAGCGGAGCGAGATGGCGACATCGGTGCCGCCGAAGCGCAACGAGACCAACGCATACGAGTATCTCAGGCGAATGCAACAGCCACCGAAGGAGAAAACTTGGCGACCGTAGAAATCGCCAAATCAAACGCGGAAAGACGGATGAAAGAAGCGGAAGCTGAACGCGCCGCATCAGCCGCGGAGAAAGTAAAGGCCGCCCAGGCACTGCAGGAAGCCTATAATGTGAGCCTGCCCCGAAAAATGGGAGACATGTTGTGCTAAACAATGCATAAAATGAGAACAATGAGTCA